>NZ_JALBUR010000038.1:0-15174 GCF_033971865.1 Grylomicrobium aquisgranense
TGGTCAACCCGTTGGAATACTATCTCAATAATCGTAAGTAAATACAAACGTAGCGCCGTATACGGAAAACCGTACGTACGGTGCAACGGGAGGGTCGAGCCGCTAACGCGGCTCACTCTACCCTATTTGAGGCAAAGAAGAAATGATTGGGTTATAATGCAGAAGTCATGTCGGAGGTAAAGTATGGATCAGAAACAGGAAAAGATTGATCGGGCCCAGATTGCCCGGGCAGAGGCAATGAATCTGCCTGTACAGAATGCCATTGCGGCATATTATCATGACCGCTCACAGAAGAATGTAGCATTGATACTGCAGGCTTTGACCAGTGCAGTGCTGCTGGTGCCTGGTGTCCAGAAGGAAGAAGGACCTGCCATGGGTGTCAAAGTATCCTTTTCGATTATCAAGGATGGCTCTGGCAAGCCGTATTTTCCTGCTTTTACAAGTGTGAAGCAATTAGCCGCATGGTCACCAGAAAAGGCAAAGACACAGGCATTCCTGCCGGTTGACTTTACCCGTATGGCAGAGATTCTGGAAGAAAATCCATCCATCGGCGGCTTCATGATCAACGTGAAATCGCAACCGTTCCTGATGCCTGCCCGCCTGTATATTCAGGCATATCATGCTTTGATGAACAGACTGAAGGGAATGGCATGAAGATTGCGGTATATCTAGGCTCGTCTTATGGCAGCCAGAGCATCTTTGTGGATGGGGCAAAGCAGCTTGGCCGTTTGATCGGGGAACATGGGGATACGCTGGTCTATGGCGGTGCATCGGTAGGACTGATGAATGAACTGGCACAGAGTGCTTTGGATCATGGTGCTGCCGTCATCGGTGTCATGCCGCGCTTCATGATTGATGTAAACAAGCAGAGAAATGATCTGAATGAACTGATCGTCTGTAAGACGATGAGTGAGCGCCGCAATCAGATGAAGGAACTGGCAGATGGCTATATTGCACTGCCGGGAGGTCCCGGCACACTGGATGAAATCTCAGAAATCATCTCTGACAGCCGCCTGCATCTTGTGCAGGGCAGAATTGCACTGCTCAGTTTAAATGGCTATTATGCGCCTTTAAAGAAGCAGTTTGATGATATGGTTTCCAATGGTTTTATGGAGCCAATGGACAATCTGCTGTTTGCCAGAACTGTGCAGGAAGGCTATGACTGGATCAAGGGAGAATCGATGGGGAGACAGGAGAAAACAAAATGAATAAAAAGACAATGCTTTCTGCCATGCTTGCGATGATGCTGGCAGGATGCGGCAGTACTGCTGCAGCTGTATCCACATCACCTGCCGCATCACCATCCGCATCCGCCAGTGCTGCTTCTGCAGAAAGTACATCACTGACGGAAGAGTATTCCAGTCTGCCTGCTGACAATGCCTATACACTGCTGCGTGATCATCAGGATGTGGAAGATATGCTCAATCATGGCACAGGTGTTTTGTTCTTTGGCTTTCCAGAGTGCCCGTGGTGCCAGTACTATGTGCCGATGCTCAATGAGGATGCTTTGGCAGCCGATGTCAATGTGAAGTACTACAACATCTATGTTGATAAGACTGCTGACCGCACCTGGTATGACAGCATTGCGGATCTGCTGGATGAAAAGGACAGTGAGATCACGCACTATGACAATGATGGCAAGAAGGTCATCTATATGCCACTGGTGGTTTTACTGCATGATGGCGAGATCATCGGGTTTGATGATGAGACATGTGATCTGGATTCTGATGAGATTTCTCCAGCTGATTACTGGACTGATGAAAAGATCAGTGCTCTGCATGAGCGTCTTTCGTCTCTGCTTTCGCAGGTAAAGACGTTCCAGGAAGAGGGCAATGGGGAAGGATGTGCCGTTAAGGCATCGCCAGACTGCTGAAAAGGGCTGTTTGTGGTCAGGCTTAGCAGGAATGCATTGCATACGTGGAAAAGCTGATGATATAATGTTGACTGCAGCGAAAGGAGCGATCCATGCTTAACGCGTTATTAATGATTGATTCAGCACTGCTGATTATTCTGACTCTGCTGCAGGGCGGCAAGTCAGATGGCATTTCCGGTGCTTTTACAGGAAACGGCGGCTTGAACCTGTTTGCCAATGTCAAGGAGAGAGGATCTGAGAAAGTTATTTCCAATCTGACTCTTGTCCTTGGAATTCTGTTCTTTGTGCTTGTGATACTGATCAGAGTTCTGTAAGATTCTTGTAACAATCAGCGTTGGTATAACTGCCAACGCTTTCTTAATATCTGAGGGAAAAATTGAGGAAAGAAATGGAAGATTTACAACAAAAGATACTGGACCTGTTAGCAAATAGCAAAAAGAGCAGTCTTGATACCGGGGCGATTGTGGCTGGGCTTCACCTTGGCAAAGGGGGCAATTTCGCCTCTGTCAGCACAGCATTGAACCAGATGGAAGACCAGTGTCAGATTGTCCATAACATCAATGGCACATGGGATCTGGCATCGGTTGTCAATCTGTATACCGGCACACTTTGTGTCAATACCAAGGGACTTGGCTTTGTCGACAAAGAAGATGGCACAACGGTGCGCTTTGACGCCCGTGATCAGCTGGATGCGCTCAATGGCGATGTGGTTGCCTATCAGGCAGGTCCTGGTCAGGCATATGGCCATGTCATCAAGGTTCTGCAGCGTGCCCATGTCAAGGTGATTGGTACGTATGAGGGTGCCTATCAGCCAAAACTTGTGCTGGATGACCGCAAACTGCAGAACAAGGTGCTCAAGGTAGAAGGTGCCGACAAGTTCAACATCATTGAAGGCCTGAAGGTTCAGGGAACCATTGTGGAATATGGCAACCGCTATCTGCGGGTGCGGATTGACAGGGTCATCGGTCATAAGGATGATCCGGGTGTGGATATCCTTTCTGTTCTTCTCGACCACGACATTGAGCCGGCTTTCCCGGATGAAGTCATGGCAGAGGTTAATCAGATTCCTCAGGAAGTATCCGAAGAAGAGATGGCAGGCAGAGTGGATCTGCGCAATGATATTACGGTCACAATCGATGGTGATGATTCCAAGGACTTTGATGATGCTGTCAGTGTTGTCAAAGATGGAGATGGCTGGCTCTTGAAGGTATCCATTGCGGATGTACAGCACTATGTCAAAGAGAATTCTGCGCTGGACAAAGAAGCACTGAAGCGCGGCTGTTCTACGTATGTGACAGACCGGGTAGTGCCGATGCTGCCACATCAGCTGTCAAATGGCATCTGCTCTTTGAATCCGCATGTTGTCCGTCTTGTCAATACATGTGAGATGAAGATTGCCCATGACGGCCATATCATCAGCTACAAGACGTATCCTGCCGTGATGCGTTCTACGGAACGTATGACATACCACAATGTCAATCTGATCCTGGATGGCGATCAGGAGCTGTGTGCACGCTATGCACACCTTGGTACATTGTTTACAGATCTGCGTGACTGTGCCGATGCGATTCGTGCCCACCGCCATGACAAAGGTGCAATTGACTTTGATACAGATGAAGCTGAGATCAAGTGTGATGAGAACGGCGTGCCGATCAGTATCACACTCCGCCAGAGAGGCCATGCGGAATGCATGGTTGAGGACTGTATGATTGCGGCCAATGTCTGTGTGGCCAACCAGATGAAGCTGGCAGATGTGCCGTGTGTCTATCGTATTCATGAAGCACCGGAAGCCAAGAAGCTCAAGAGCTTTGTGGATACATCGTTCCTGCTGGGGCATAAGTTCCGCCCTGAACACAGTGCAGCCAGGCCGAAGGAAGTGCAGCAGTATCTGGAGAGTGTCAAGGATTCACCAGAGTTTCCTGTATTGAGCATGATGCTGCTGCGGTGCATGCAGAAGGCACGCTATGATGCAAGACCTGTTGGACACTTTGGTCTTGCGGAAGAGGACTATCTGCATTTCACATCACCGATCCGCCGTTATCCGGACCTGATTGTGCACAGAATGCTGACAAAGTATGTGTTCAATCAGTGCAAGGATCCGGATCAGATTGCAAAGGATACAGGCTCCATGCAGGAGTTTGCCGATCAGTCATCAATCCGTGAGCGTGCAAGTCAGGATGCTGAGTATGAATGCGATGATATGAAGAAGGCACAGTTCATGGAGAAACATATTGGTGAAAAGGGCGAAGGCCTGATTACCGGTGTGACATCGTTTGGCTTCTATGTAGAGCTGCCCAATACCGTGGAAGGTCTTGTGCATATTTCTCATCTCAATGATGATTACTACACATATGATGAGGACCGCATGGAACTCAAGGGTTCTCATTTCAAGCATGTCTATCAGCTGGGCCAGACGGTCAAGGTTGTCTGCCTTGCAGCATCTCATGATACCCGTCAGATTGACTTTGGCATTGATGGCATGAAGGCAGCACCGCAGCGCAATGACCGCAATAATGGCGGCAGAAATGGCTACAGGAAGCGCAGGAGAGATAATCGTGGCAGAAGGTAAAACAAAAGAAATTGCCTATAACCGGAAAGCAAAGCATGACTACTTCCTGGAAGATTTCTATGAGTGCGGCCTGGTACTGACCGGTACAGAGATCAAATCAATCCGGGAAGGCCATGTGCAGTTCAAGGATGCCTATGTTTCGATCTTCCGTGGGGAAGCCTGGATCAAAGGCATGCATATCAGTGCCTATAAGTATGGCTCCTTTGCCAATGTGGATGAGGAACGGGACCGGAAGCTGCTGCTGCATAAGGATGAAATTGCTAAGCTTGACAGTAAGGTGCGCACCAAAGGCTACACGCTTGTGCCGGTGCGGATGTATCTGAAAAACGGCAGAGCAAAGCTGGAGATCGCACTTGCCAAGGGCAAGGATCTGTATGACAAGAGACAGACAGAGAAGATCCGGGATGCCAGCCGGGAAATGGCAAAAGCATTAAAGCGTAAAGGATAATGGTATGAGACGTGTCATTACATATGGAACATTTGATCTGCTTCATTATGGGCACATCAATCTGTTAAAAAGAGCAAAGTCACTTGGTGACTATCTGATTGTCGGCGTATCGACGGATGAGTTCAACTGGAACCAGAAACACAAAAAGTGCTATTTTTCCTATGAGAAAAGAAAGGCACTGGTAGAGGCCATCCGCTACGTGGATCTGGTGATTCCGGAGGAAAGCTGGGATCAGAAGATCAATGACATGCATGAATATCACATTGATGTGTTCTGCATGGGTGATGACTGGAAAGGCAAGTTCGACTATCTGGAAAAAGAGGGCGTTGAGGTTGTCTATTTCCCGCGCACACCGGAGATTTCCACAACCCAGATCAAGCATGATCTGAACAAAGGAAGCGAGAAATGATTGATCTTCCCAGAGCATATGCGGCCTTTGCGTCTTATGTGAAAAACTATAATCCGCAGGATGGCAAGGTGCGGCTGAAGATTGTGCATACGGAGCATGTGGCGGCCATTTCCCGGGTCATTGCCGAAAGTCTGCACGTATCCAGGGAGGATATCCAGCTGGCTGAACTCATTGGCTTATTGCATGATATCGGCCGCTTTGAGCAGATCAGGCGGTATGGCGACTTCCGTGATTTTCTGACCATTGACCATGGTGATTTTGGCGCCCAATTGCTCAAAGAAGGACTGCTGGAACGCTTCATAGATGATCAGAGTCTGTATGATCTGATCATTACAGCGGTGCAGATGCACAATAAATACAGACTGCCGGATGGACTGGATGAAAGAACATTGCTGCATTGTCAGATCATCCGTGATGCGGATAAGACAGATATCTTCCGGGTCAGAACAGAAGATCCTCTGCTGGATGTGCAGACCTTTACCAGAGAGCAGATGGAAAATTCAACGGTAACACCGGAACTGTATGAAGAATTCTTCCAGGAACACAGCATTCTGGCAAAGCCTGGCCGTACGCCGGCAGACACATGGATTGCGGCAACAGCATTGATCTTTGATTATAACTTTCCAAGAGGCCTGGCAATGCTGAAGGAAAAGGATTATATCAGCCGCATGATTCACCGCTTTGATTTCAAGCTGCCGGATACAAAGGAAAAGATGGCTGCTGTAGAGCAGTATGCCAACCGCTGGCTGGCCGTACACAGCAGGGCTTGAATGTAAAGTTTCGGCGTGCTATATTCTTTCTGCCGCAAGGCAATCCCGGGGCTGTCATGGTTTCGACAGGTTTTTAGTTTGATTCGGACTGCAGTGGAGCGGTGACCTTATCACCAAAACAAAAATAAACGCTAACAACAATAGTTACGCATTTGCTGCCTGAGTTCGCTTTACGCGATGCAGCATCCTCTGACCGTTCTTTGCTGTTTGACGGACAGAGCGTAAATGAACAGATACGGTGAGGCTTAGCCTGGAGGCCGATCCCGACAATCTTACAGGCACATTCAGCAGGCGGTAAGACCGCTGACATACCTGCTGTCTTACTAACAGCGGACTAAACTGTAGAGGTCTGAATGTGGGACGATTCCTGGACACGGGTTCGACTCCCGCCAGCTCCATAGCCCACTGGCTTTCTGGAAGATTCCGGAAAGCCTTTTTTCTGGCTCTCTTTGCATGTGATAAATAATGCTCTGATATAGACAAATTATTCTTATAAATTTGTGAAGAACGTGTGAAATCTGCACGAAAACGGCGCTGTGAGGACAGCTAACCTTGATTTAACACTTGTTTCAGGCTAAATTAAAAACATGTACGGAAAAAGAAAAGCAAGATTTCTGACATCGCTTTTACTGGCTGCAGTGATTGCAGCACCGATATCACCGGTATTTGCGGATGAGCATAAACCAGATGAAACAAGCAAAGTCAGAGTCTTTGAGATTGATATGAATAACCAGAATCCGCTTGCTACGCTGAAAGAACAGGCAATCAGGGAGCGGGCGGATTATGATGCAGCGATCAACCTGAACGAGGTTGATTTTGACAAATCGACAATTCATACTTCGGCATTTAACCGAACTAAGAGCGGCATTCAGAATATTACGGTCAGTATCCAGATTGTACGTAAGGATGACAGCGCAGACAGTGTTGTCTATTCCTTCTCAGAAAATGCGGCTGTTAAGCTGATTGCTTCAGAGGGTCCGCAGGTCATTCTGAAACAGAGCGAAGTGACAGTGGATCTTGGCTCAGAATTCAAGTATGGCGACAACATTGGTTATGTTTCCTCGACGGTAGGTAAGCTGCCGGTCATCAAAGAGACAGATAATGTCGATATGAATACGGAAGGAACATATACATGCTGGCTTACCTTTGTGGATGACAGCGGCGATACAACCAAGATTTCTTATCTTGTGAATGTCCGCAAGCCGGCTGAGGTTACCAGAAGTGAAGAGGAAGCTGCCCAGGCAGAGGCACAGGCGGAAGAGCTTGCCAGCTCTAATGGTATGAATGTCACCCAGGCTGCTGCCTTGCAGAGTCAACTGTCTGCGTATGATCACAGCGGTGGAGCTTCTTCCGGTTCTGTATCTGATACACCGGTAACCGGTACGTATTACAATGGCGATTCCTACGTATCCCTGCTGAAACAATGGGTTGGCTTTACGTGGGAAGGCAAGCTGCAGTGCGTTGGCTATATGCATTACCGCTTCGCCCAGCATTATGGTTTTATGACTGGTAAGATCAATGGCAATGGCCGTGATCAGGCATGGGGCATCGTAGCTGCATCATCCTCCTGGAGTGTACATTTCTACATTTCCAATTCACCTGCACCCGGTGCTATTTTCTCCGGTGTCGGCAGTGATCCAAGCGGACACACAGCTTTTGTTGAAAAAGTCGGAGATGATGGCCTCTGGGTATCTGAGGCATGGGGATCAACCGGTCAGGTCAATGAAAACAAGTATTACACCTGGTCACAGTGGTCCAGCATGTATCCGTCCGGTGTTGTCTATGCCGTTCCGGAAACATCGCAGGCTGCATAATCGCAATAGAGATGAACAAAGCGTATGGCAGATGCTATACGTTTTTGTTATGTATTTGATTGAGCAATGTAAAGCGATCTTTCTAATATCTTTTCTGTGGAGCTGTCTAAACAAAAGATAAATAGTAATTTTTGAAAATGAAACATGCATAACGTGCAGAAAACTGAAAGCGGCGGTCATCCTCCGGCTGATCAACAAAAAAAACAATCCAGCATGATCGAAAAAACACCATTTGCATACTTGAATTTTCTTGATGATCAGTCTATTGTTTTCTTGAAGAAAGATGGGAGGAAATCTGTATGTTAACTTACGATCCCGCCCGTTATAAGAACGGCATTTGTTAAGGTTTTATGGATTGGAATCATGCTTTATGAGATTCCGCGCTTTATCATTCGATGCGTTCTGCAGCGAAAATACAGAAGGCATTCTGTGCCACGATCCCAGTCAAAGCTTGGTGGATGATGGCAGTCAGATGATTCAAACACATAATACAAAGACTACTATGTTGAATGTAAAAATCTTAAAAGGGTCCATAGCAATCCTGCTTGCGGTATCGATGGCAGGATGTGGATCAGAAAGTGCTGCCGCATCCAGTTCACCATCTGTTTCTCCAACAGCAAGTACGGATGCACCGTTATGGCATGGTGATGGAACATATGACAAGAAGAATCAGACTTATACTGTGATCGTTCCAGCGTGGCAGGCAAAATATGAGGGATACAGCATAAAAGCAGTGTTTTCGCTTAAGATGAATGATGATCCAAGCAACTATACTAAACGGTATATTTATGATATTCAGCCAGAGTCATTAACGGTTGAATCTGGTTGGGACTCTGCTGAAATGGGCGAGATTACCAATACTGAATACTTTAAAAATCATCAGGAAGCCCTTGTTACCTGGACATATACTGTGACTGCCGGGGATGAAACGTATTCTGAAAAGGACAGTGCGAATATTCTGTTAGAAGAGTAATGAAGCAGCAAAAGGGATAGCTGTTGGATTGCAGCTATCCTTTGTTATGAGATGGAATGTATTGATTCTGGTTATATGAGATGGAAATGCTGGCAGGCATGCAGGATGCCGTCATGATCCGGATCATCTGTGATGTAGGTGCTGACAGCTTTGGTGCTGTCGGCGGCGTTGGCCATAGCAATGGAGATGCCGGCATGTTTTAACATGGGGATGTCATTGCCGCCATCGCCAAAGGCCATTGTATGTTCCATGTCAAAGCCAAATGCCTTTGCAAAGACATCCATTCCTTTGACCTTGGTGCCTCCTTTTGGTGAAATATCACAGAAGGTGGGATACCAGCGGGCACTGGTGCAGTCTGGAAGATGTGTCATCAGTTCTTTTTCTTCGTCTTCGTTCAGGAATGTCATGACCTGATAGACTTTTTTCTTTGCAATGTTGGAAACATCACCAGCTGGCTGATTGTCATTGTGGGTAATGGCATTGACTTCATCACATCTTTTATCCCGGTAATTGTAGATTTTTCCTTCGGGCAGGACATAGCCGCAGGGAAAATGATGCTTTGCTTCATAGTTGACAAGGGTCTGCAGGTCTTTCGCTTTGATTGTGTTTTCATAGACGACTCTGCCGTCTTTATCAAAGCAGTACTGGCCATTGAGGGTGATATAGCCATCAAATGGGAAGTCTCCCAGACATTCCAGCCCATCTTTTCCACGGCCGGTCGCAATGAACAGCAGAATGCCTTTTTTCTGCAGCTGCTGTAATGCCTGGATTGCTGAGGAAGGAATGGTATGTGTCTTGAAGCTGACAAGGGTGCCGTCAATATCAAAGAAGATTGCCTGAATCATGTCATGTCTCCGTTTTCTGCCTTCAGTGTAGCATGGAAAAGAAAAGAACGTATCACTCGGATACGCTCATCTGTGGTTTCTGATCGGCCGGCCGGCTTTTGCTTTGGTCCGGTTGGGACCTGCTTTTCTGACCCGGTAATGACCGCCTGTCTGAATCTTCTTTTTGACAGCTACGGCATGGGCTGCCAGGGCAAAGCCATCCTTTGTCTGGATGAAGTCAGCTGTTTTTAATGGTGCACCGCAGTTGGGACACATCGCAAAGCCTTCCAGAGGCAGGGCACTGGAGTTCTGGTTGACTTCCATATAGCCGCAGGCAGGGCAGTACATGCCGCGATATAAACCATCTTTGGCTGTCTGGGGATGATCGGCAAGCTGTTCTGGTTCCTGTTTCTTTTCTTTTTTCTCTTTCTTCTTATGCTTCAAGAATGCAAACATAGTTTCCTCCCGTTACTGCACTAATGTACTGCAAACAGGAAGAATTGTGGTGAACTTTTTCTGAACATTACTTTCGTTTGTACTTTTTCCAGAGATACCGGATACAAAGTGCTGTGCCAACGGCAATGGCAGCGAAGTAGCCGATGAAGCCCAGGAAGGGAAGACCCATGATCTTTGGTGTCATATCGGTGGTGCAGATAATGGAAGATGAGATCAGCAGGGCCGCCAGGCACAGGCCGATGACGAAGTTGCGCACAGCAGAATGGACAATGTCGTTGAAGTTCCTGGAAGAATGCAGAGAAATGTTAATACCTGCCTGACCAGCCAGATATTCTTTGAGGGCATCGGCTGTCAGAGAAGGAACTTCTGCACCTTTTTTACTGATGCGCCATGCGGCATGAATATCTTTGCGGATTTCACTCTTCCAGTCCATGTTGTCCAGAGTCTCTTCCATGACTCTGTTGGAGGCAATCTGCGACATAGATATTTCCGGTGCAATTTCTGACAGTACACCCTGCATGACAGTTAATCCCCGGCACAGCATCGTCATGCCATGGGGCATGGAAATCTCATTTTTCTTCATGATTTCCATGATCTCAGACATGCTGTCAGCGAGGCTGATATCACCAAGCGAAGCATTGCCATATTCATCCAGGAAACCTTTGAGATCCTGATAGAGCTGGCCGCGGTCTGGCTTGCCGCGGAAATCACCGATTTCCAGAACGGCATTTTCCACCATCGTGACATCATGCAGGCCGATGCCGCGCACACCCTTGACCATAACTCTGCGGTCATGATCAGACAGTCTGCCCATCATGCCCATATCGATCCAGACAATCTTGCCATCCATAATCTTGACGTTGCCAGGATGGGGATCGGCATGGAAGAAACCATCATCCATGACCTGTTTGATGTAGTTGTTTACAAACTTGACGCCGATTTCATGCAGGTCATAGCCGTTTGCTTTCAGATCCTTGACATCATCAATGCCAAATCCACCGATATATTCCATGACCAGAACCTTGGATGTGGAATATTCCCGATACAGCTTTGGACAGCGGATATAGTTGATGTTCTTGTTATTATGCGCAAATTCTTCCAGATTGCTGGCTTCCTTGAGAAAATCCATTTCCTGCTGGGCAACGGACCACATTTCATTCAAAATCATGTCAAGGTCAACGATGTTCTTGAGATCTCCCACCGGCGGCATGAGTTTGACAAGCCGATGCAGCAGAGAGATATCCCGGGACATGGTTTCATAGATTCCTTTGCGCTGTACTTTGATGATGACATCGCTGCCATCTTTCAGCACGGCTTTGTGGACCTGTGCAATCGAGGCGGATCCTAATGGCTTGGTGTCAATGGACTTGAAAAAGGAAGCCCATTGGGCACCGCAGGATTCGTTGATGATTTCTTCCACGGTTTCAAATGGCATCGGGGTAACATCACTGTTGAGCTTCATCAGCTCTTCGCAATAGGCTTTGGGCAGGATGTCACTGTGCAGTGACATGATCTGGCCGAGCTTGATGAAGGTAGGACCAAGTTCTTCCAGAATGATGCGCAGCTTCTCCGGGGTAATGCCGCGGGTGATATGGTTGCGCACCAAAACCTGGCGGATCTGCTTTAAGCGAGACCCGCCATCGTTTTGAGTATTCAGCGCTTTTTCAGGACTGCCGTCTGCCATGCGGCTCAGGCATCCTTCTTTTCATCATGGGCAGAGATCGCTGCCTTCAGGCTGGCAAGCTCATCATCGGAAAGGCCGTCTACCATCGAAGCAAAATCTTTCTTCTCTTCCGGCTTTTCTTCCTTTTCCTTCTTCACTTCCTCAGCCTTGTGCTTGAGTTCTGTGTTGAGTGCCTTGCCCTGTTCAACGGTTAATTCACCCTTCTTGACAAGTGTGTCAACAACGTCACTTGCTTTTTCAGCGGTGAAGGCAGCAGCGCCTACACCAGCGAGCATCAGTTTCTTGAATCCATCTGTAAATTCCATGAGATATACCTCCGTTTCCTTACTTTCAGTATAGGCTTTTTTGATGCAGAAAAGCATCACAAAATGTGGGAAATGTCTGTCTCAGTTTTCACGCTGGATTTCATGCAGCTTCTGCTGTACTTCCTGCCACAGGGATTCATGGGCAGTGGAATGGAGAGACGGGAAGGCACGGTAGATTCTTCCGGCCGTATGCATTGGCTTTGCATGAATCTCTCTGGCAAGTTCTTCCAGCTTCTGATGGTATTCTTTTTCTGCAGCAGCGTGCTTTTCTTTCAGCTGCTCCACTTTAACGGCATATTCTTCTTTTTCCATCTCCAGATGATCAGCGGCTTCCATCTTTTCATACTGCTGTTTCTGCTGGACCTTTTCGGCTTCACAGGCAGCACTGAGGCCGGCATCACCCAGGGCAATGGCAAGCTGGTCAGACAGCAGCCGCATGCGGTCTCTTGTCTCATTCAGGCTGGCAAGCCGCTTGGCGAAGCCTCTGGTTGCGGCCACGGTAACAATGAAATCCGCAAGATAGGCACCATACAGGACTGCCAGGATGATCCACTGCCACAGCGGATGGATCAGCACAGGATCAGAATGCGGCATCAAAGGGTGAATGAAGCGGATGATGACAACGGTCAATACGCCCCAGACCAATGAGAACCGCAGGCAGATATAGCCATGAAAGTTCAGCGGCTCTTTGGAATAGTCCCACCATCTGGCGTGGAAACATTTCTCCAGCAGCCATCCGGCAATCAGTTCAATGATTGTGCATAAGATCATGCCGGAAAGAAAGGTGGCAAGGATAGACGGACTGCCGCTGCTGTTGCTGGCTGCATGGGAGAGGACATTTGACAATAGCAGCAGGCCGCACATGCCAAAGCCGTAGATCGGGCAGACCGGACCGTTGAGGAAGCCGCGGTTGACGATCTTATGCTGGATGATGGCATGCCACAATACTTCCAGACACCAGCCAAGGAAGGAATAGATGAGGAAGTAGCGCAGTAAATCAAATACAGGAATATTGGCAATCATACAGTCTCCTTCAAACGTATGGGAATAGTATTATTTTACCATAATCCGTGCTTGATTTCGGGCCGATTTGTGCCAGCGGTGATTTTGTGCTAGACTCATAAGCAGTATACGCAAAGGAGGGATGATCCGCATGAGTGAGAGTGTGCTGACAATGAACGGGGGCTTACAGATTGAAAGCCTGACGATTCCGGAGCTTGCTGAAAGAATCCGGATTGGCGACCGTGACTGCATGATGCGGATGTACCGTCTTCTGCATGATGATCTGTTTGCAATGGCACGCAATACGATTGCTTCTGCCAAGCAGGCTGAGTTTGTTGTCCGCAAGACCTTTGCGGAAGTGTTCTATCACCATGAGGATATTGATCCGGATCTTTTTGAGCTGAATCTGGTTCAGGTTCTCAGTGAGAATACCCGCCGTGAGGATATCCGCAATACCTATACCCGGACATTGAAGAGAAGCGAGATCATGGCTGCCCAGGCAGAGCTGGACAAGCCGACGGTGTCTGAGGTGACGTCACCATTGATCAATGCGGTCAAGGCAAAGGCTGTGCCGGCAAGGCTGGCAATGGATTATGCCGAGGCTGCGGATGCAGCTGTTCCGCAGGAACAGGAGCGCAGCCAGAGCCTGACGCATACTCTGAGTATGCCGGTGCTGCTGTCCGGTGCCTGTGCGATTGCGGCTGCCGGTGTAGCTGCCAATGCCTATCATCAGGCACAGGTACGCAAACGGGATCTGTCCTACACGCAGATGATGGACGCATTGAATATCAGCTTTGATACCGATGAGAGCGGCAATGAGACAAGTGTCTTTGAATATGAGCCGGCTGCCCAGAAGGCAGTCAGTGATCTGGTCGCTGCCCATACTGGCACATTGAAAACAAGTGCTTCCAGCCTGGATCTTTCCAAGGTTGGCGATACACTGGTCAATTATGAGCTTTCTGATTCTGATATCTATGGTCAGACAGCCAGAGTGAGTGTGAAGCGCACCTATACGGTGCA
This sequence comes from Grylomicrobium aquisgranense, assembly GCF_033971865.1. NCBI lineage: Bacteria > Bacillati > Bacillota > Erysipelotrichia > Erysipelotrichales > Erysipelotrichaceae > Grylomicrobium > Grylomicrobium aquisgranense. The sequence goes on from NZ_JALBUR010000038.1 coordinate 14,148, forward strand.
GGATACAAGAGCACCGGAGATTTCCCTTGCCAATGATTCTGTGGAACTGACAGAAGGTGACAGCTTTGATGCCAATTCGGTTGTGGCTGCGGTGGCGGATCCAGCCGATGGTGCTTTGACACAGGTTGAGGAAGAGCCTGCCCAGCTGGTCAATGATGCCCAGGGCAGACTGTATGAAAACGGCTGGTATACTGTAAGTTCCAATGTGGATACCAATACAGCCGGTACGTATGAGGTGACAGTGCATGCGGTTGATAATCATGGCAATGCATCCGATGCCTCTGTTGCCGTAACCGTAAAAGCCAAGCCGAAGGTCGTTGTCACAACAGCTTCCGCTGCTGGTTCCGGCAGTACGGTAACGGCAGCCGCATCTGTCAATACCGGTGCCAATGCGTCCAGCATTTACAGCCTGCTGACAGGTTCCTATGGTTTTACCAAGGCGGCCGCGGCTGGCATTCTGGCCAATATGCAGATTGAGTCCAGCTTCAATCCCAATGCAGGATCCAGCTACTACGGCCTGTGCCAGTGGGGAGGATCCAGAGTTTCCAACCTGTCTGCGTTCTGTGCTGCCAATGGATATTCTTCCAGCAGTGTGGATGGCCAGGTTGCCTTCATGGTTTCAGAGATGGGCGGCGGCATGATCTCCACCATGAACAGTTTCTCGGATGATGCCCAGGGTGCTGCTGATGCAGGTACATACTTCCGGGTGAACTTCGAGCGTTCTGCTGGTTTGAACAATGTGGCAAACATTGCCGCAGGTTTCTACAATGCCCTTTGAGAAGATCAATGATCTTCTTTTTTGTGTGACGGGCAGTCACACTCATACAGAAACGCAATAGTGCGTTGTCAAAGTAATCCAAGAAAGGATAGAACTGGATGGAAAACATGAAAGCGTATGAATATGAAGTAGAACCCTAGTGAAGGTGAAAAGCCTTTGCCGGCGAAGGCCACTGCCACGCCGAGAGCTAAGCCTACTGCGGTCCGTGAGGGTGAACGGGTAAGAGCGTTCTTTGCCGTAGGGAAGAGG
>NZ_JALBUR010000039.1:0-14730 GCF_033971865.1 Grylomicrobium aquisgranense
GCCTGTCTGGACCGATTGGTCAACAGAGCATTCAGACTACAATTTAATGGCAAGAATATGCGGAACCCGTCTCTTTAACTGGCGTTCCGCTAAAGCGGAACGGCGCACCGATGAAGCGGAACAGCCGTTCCGTTTTTCCGGATTGTGCATCGAACACGAAGTCAGACCAGCAAGCTGCCCGGAAGTCACTGGTTCTTTACTGCCAAGCAGGCACATCAACTCCTGCAGATATCTGTTCTTATCCAATCTCATAGACAAAAATTTCCTGCTGGAATTGTAGCATTCATTCCTTCAAAGTCAAAAATGACAAATTTCATCTTACAAATCAACCATGAAAAAGCATAACATTATCAGCTATTTCCAATGATCAGATGCATCAAAACAAAGATTCAATTCTGAAGCAAAAGTAATATCACCTGCACAGCTTAGCTTTTTCTCACTGCCTGAGCTGGATAAGTGATCCTGCCAGAGAAGTATGCTGGATCCACTCTGGCGGCTCATATACTTGTTAACAGATATTAGAGAGAAAGAGAATGAAAGAAACTGTTAAAGAATGTCTATTAACACTTTTTCCTCCATTACTGCGCTGTGCGCAGTAATGGAGGAAAAATGCAATTTCGCAATCAAAATCAATTCATCATTTTTTCTATGGCATGATCTCCTTTCTTCTTGTGTACCACTGTCCTTTTTATACATCTGACATAGCAAACATGTATACTTTTGATCAAGGAGGCGGACATAATGGCAAAACTACAGGCAGGCATGAAGATTCCGGATTTCCACTTCGATACAGCTGAAAAGCAGAATATTGACTTTGGAACGAACTTCAGAAAGCACCTAAGACAGCACTTGTCTTTCTGCGTTACTACGGCTGCACATTCTGCCAGATGGATATGCATGACTAAGAAATACACTATGAAGAAATCACGGCTAGCAAAGGCCAGTTCTTCATTATACTGCAGTCCAATCCAGATCGCATCAGGCAGCAGCTTGCCCAGCACCCACTCCCCTATCAGATCATCTGTGATCCCGAAGCAAAACTGTACAAACAATTTGAGATCACTGCCAGTGCAGATATGAAAGACATTGTAGGTCCACACACCATGCTCAAAGCAGCCAGAGCAAAGAAAGAAGGCTACACGCATGGCCAGTATGAAGGGATTGAAACCCAGCTGCCAGCCACCTTCATCATTGCGCAGGATGACACCATTCTAAGTGCATACTATGCCAAGCACGTGGACGAGTCAGCCACTGCAGAATACCTGAAAAACGCACTTCAATAGCATTTCTTCGTTTACATTTCCATTTGCAAGCACTCTGCGGCAGATTTTTCCTGTCACAGAGGATTTTTTCAGCTTTTCCAATGATATTTTCAAAGATTTTCCAACAAGTCTAATTTTTGCCGCATTTGCGGAAGTGCTTTGGCATTGTACGCAAAGGTGAAGCCGCCTAACATGAAATCAGAGAGAGGGTACGATGACAACACTGAATCAGAGACAGACAGATCTGCTCCGGCATTTGATGCGGCAGGATCATGATGTGACTGTAAGCTCACTGGCATCATTGTTTTCAGTCAGTTCCAGAACAATCCGGAATGATCTTAATGATATCCGGTATTACCTGAAAGACTTTGATGCCGAGCTCAGAAGTGAGCCACACAAAGGAATCCGGCTGATCTGTGTGGAAGCAGAAAAAGCAGATATTCTTCAGCACGCCATAGCAAGCCGGTCTCCTTCACCAGAAGAGCGCATCGCCCGCATGAGCCTGGAACTGCTTTGCAATGATGTCCGCACCTATGAATCTCTTGCCAACGCCTGCCAGATCAGCAGACAGACCGTCATCTCCTGCTTTCCTAACGTCGAAAAACAATTCGAAAACAACCATCTTTCCATAAGCAAAGAAAAAGGAAACGGCATCTTTGTCAGTGGCAAAGAGATTGATTTCCGTGAACTGTTTGTGGAAACGATCGCCAGCATGCAGGATGATGCAGAAACTATCCAGGCAATGCAATGGGCAAAGGAAGGCGGACAGAAGACCGCCTGGCAGCTTCTGCGCTATGCCAGAGACACACTGCATGTCACCTGCTATGATCCTGAAAAAACTGCGCTGATTGTGCAGTATGGATTGTACCGCAGCGCACATAATCACAATCTTGACCCAGCCGACCTGCCAAGGATCATTTCCCCCGAAGAACTGCAGGCCTGCTCCAAGAAACTGCAGGACCAGTTTCCAGCAAAGCTGCCGGAAACAGAACGACTCTGGACAGTCTCCATTCTTTTACAGAACATTGCCGGCAATGACGGCAAGCCTGGCATCTCCCAGGACGCTTCCAGACTGGCCAGATATCTCATGAACCGTCTGCAGGTATTACACCCGTTAAACGGTGATGAGAAACAGACCTTCGTCAATGGACTTGGCCGCCACCTTGAAACAGCTTTATTCCGTCTGAGAAATCACATTCCTGTCCAGAATGTCATGACCGAGCAGATCCAGATCAGTATTCCGCTGATTTACGAATATACCAAGCTGCAGCTTGTCAACTGTGAAAAGAAGTACGGTGTCACTTTTGATGACAATGAAACAGCCTATATTGCCATGTACATTGCCAGTGCCTATGAATCTTCCAGCAAGATGGATATCAGTGCAAAGGTACTGATTGTCTGCTCATTTGGCACTACTACAAGTGCCATCCTGGCTGCCCGCATGCGGCAGACCATGCCGGAATGCCAGATTATCGGTCCAACTTCCCGTCAGGAAGCAGAAGTCTATCTCAAGGACAATCCCGTTGATCTGGTTGTCTGCACCGATGGTGCCCACCAGATAGCCGGATATCCTGTTGTTCAGGTCAATCCATTACTCAGCCATGACAACATTGAACTATTACGTTCCCAGCTTGATCAGATCACCTACGAAAAGATGTGTGGCAATTTCCTGACCAGCTACAAAACAATTCACAACAATGAAACCAACCGGAAATCATTCATCCATGATTTCATGAGCAGCGATGAGATCCAGGTCCTGGACAGAGTTGACTCCTGGCAGAATGCCATCGAAATTGCTGCAACACCATTATTAAGAGAAGGAAAGCTGGAACAGCACTACATAGACCGCATGATTGAAGCTGTCAACAGACTTGGTACCTATATGGTCATTGTCCCGGGAACAGCCTTCGTGCATGCCGGCACAAGCGATGGCATTCACTCTGACTGCAGTTCACTGCTCGTATTAAAGAAGCCCATCATCTTCGGTGATCACGATGCCAAATGCGTCTCCAACATCGTTGTGACCGGCGTATTGAACCGCGAAAAAACAGCCCTGCTGGATCTTGTCTACATCTTTGCCAAAGAAGCCAACCAGCGTCTTCTGCAGGAAGACGATATTACCAAAGAAATCATTCTGAATCTGAACAACGGAAAGGAAATCTGAAATGGATTTGATCAAGAAGGAAAATCTGAAGGTACATGAAAAGGCAGACACATGGGAACAGGCAATCCAGTGTGCCGGCCAGCTGCTCGTCACAAATGGAGACATTGAGCCAGCATATATCGATCATATGATCAACAGCGTCAAAACACTGGGACCATACATCGTACTGACACCGCGCTTTGCCTTAGCACATTCTGCCCCCTGCAAAGAGGTCAAACATACATCTGTTTCCTTAATCACACTGCAGAAACCAGTCGACTTCGGCTCTGACAAGGGACCGGTAGATGTCGTCATGGCACTTGCGTGTACAGATACCACATCCCATATGGAATGGATCCAGAAAATAGCCCAGCTGCTGATGAGAAAAGATATTCTCGCACAGATCGAGAAATGCACAGATACAGAACAACTCTATCAACTGATCAATGGCACCAGTACGAAAGGAGATGATTAAATATGGTACCTAAAATTCAGTGTGTTTGCGGATTTGGATGCGGATCGTCACTTATGCTGCGAATGGCGATCGATGACATCCTGAAAAAGAACAATCTGGAAGCAGATACGTTCACAGGAGATGTCGCAACCTGTCTGACAAACGATTGTGATGTCATCTTCATTTCCAAGGAACTCTCAGACCAGATCATTGACCGTGCAACAATGCCAGTTGTCACGATTGATGACTTCCTGAACCCAAAGGAAATTGAAGAAAAAACACTTGCCTTCATGAAACAGTATTCAGAAAAACACTAAAGGAAAACAAGAAAGGGGATTATTATGGTAGTTCTGAACTTTATCATTAACGAGATTTTCGGACAAGGCGCAATTTTCCTCGCCCTTGTCGCTATGATCGGCCTGATTCTCCAGAAGAAATCAGCATCTGAAGTCATCCGCGGAACCATTATGACCGCCATTGGCTTCTTCGTCCTCAACGCCGGCACCGGCTTAATCACCGGCAGTTCCATTGACGGCATCTCCGCAGCCTTCAACGCATTGCTGCCAAAGGCCGCAACAGACACAGCAACCGTTGATATCGGCGGCACCTACGGCACCCAGATCGGCATCGTCATGCTGCTGGCATTTGCCTTCAACCTCCTGTTTGCAAGATTTACCAAGTGGAAGTCCATCTTCCTCACAGGTCACATGCTCTACTGGTTCCCATATGTATTCATCGCCGCAGGCGTTGATGCAGGCCTGACCGGAGGCAAACTCATTGGCTTAGCAGCAGTCTTTACAGGTCTCTACATGGTCATTGCACCAAACCTCATGCACCCGCTGGTCAAGAAAGTCACCGGCAAAGATGAATTCACCATCGGCCATCCAACCACAACACTGTCTGTCCTGTCAGCAGGCATTGCCAAACTCACTGGCGATCCAAAAGACAGCTGCGAAGACATCAAGGTTCCTAAATCACTTGGCTTCCTGCGTGAAGTATCCATCACCGGTTCCATCACCATCGCAGTCGTATACATCGTTCTCTACTTCATCCTGCTGGCCAACGGCTTAACACCAGGCGAAGTATGGGGCTATGCTGAAGGCAGCACAGGCTTCTTCACATACTGCTTCACTCATGCCATCTACTTCGGCGTAGGCATGACCATCATGCTGCAGGGCGTCCGTATGCTCATCGGTGAAATCGTACCTGCCTTCAAAGGTATCGCCGAAAAGGTTGTCCCGGGTGCTATTCCTGCCCTGGACTGCCCGGTCATCTTCAACTATGGACCTAACTCCCTGATCATCGGCTTCATCACAGCCATGATCACTTCTACAATTACAATCCTGTTGACAGCTGGCAGATTCCCGACCGTTGTCATTCCGTTGGTTGTCACATGCTTCTTCGAGAATGGCTGTGCAGCCATCATCGCCAATGCCTACGGCGGCCGCAGAGGCACTATTATCGCCTGCGCTGTCAACGGTATTGTCATGGTCCTGCTCGTAGGCTTTGGCGCATACTTCTTCAACAAGACCATCCAGCCATGGATGCTCGTCTATGGCGGCCAGGACTTCTCCCTCTGGGGCATCATCGAAGGCACCATCGCAAGGATCATCCACTAATGGAATTTGCTTACTTTGACAAAATCAACACACTGATCCAGACAGTCGAAACAGAAGAAAAAGAACACATGGAACAGTGTGTCAAGCTCCTCAGTGATGCCGTGATGGCAAAGCACGCCATCTATGCATTCGGTGCCAGCCATGCCGGCATACTTTCACAAGAGCTCTACTACAGAGCAGGCGGCCTGATGACCATCACCCCCATCTTTGCAAGAGAAGTCCTGTTAGACAGATCACCGATCACATTCACCAGCAGGATGGAAAGATTAATCGGATATGGCACAGAAGTCGCAAAAACAGTCAGCTTTGAAAAAGGCGACGTCCTGATCACACACTCCGTATCAGGACGCAATCCCGTTACCATCGAGATTGCCAAATACGCAAAAGAAAAAGGAGTATCTGTGATTGGCATCACCAATCTCAAATACTCCCAATCCGTCACCTCACGCCACCCCTCTGGCAGGAAACTCTATGACTTCTGCGACATCATCCTTGACAACCATGGAGACGTCGGAGATGCCTGCGTCCCCATCCAGGGAACAGACCAGAAGAGCGGACCAACCTCAACCGTAGTAGGCGCCATCATGCTCGATGCCATCGTTGCCGAAACAGCAAACGAACTGGTAAGAAGAGGCCTCAAATACCCACCCGTCTTCTACAGCGCCAACATTGACGGAGGAGACCAGCTCAACAAGAAGCTCTACGAAGAATACAAAGACCAGATCAAGTATTCTTACTAGAGAAAGAAGCAAAAAACACAGAAAGTCCATGTTAAACAGCATGGATTTTTGTGTTATTTTCTGAATTGTTATTGCTTTTTTGACACATTTATATCCCTCTCGATGGCTTTGATGCTTTGTGGAAGCCTTCATTCATTGCTTTAGCTTCTTCTTGACCACGTTGAACAATTGTATTTATCAGTTTTTTGCTATCCACAATCTTGTTGGTGTCTATAGTGATCTTGATAGCTGTTCCAGAGATATTTGTCTTTCCTGATTTAGGTCCTTTAATATCTTCCCTCAGGTAGTCTTCACCTGAAGCTATCAGAAAAGAACCATCCATTTCTTTGCATATCTCCCTGACCATATAAAGGCCAAATCCAGAATTAGCCCAATTAGAACTACTATTTCTTCTTTTTTTGTTCGGATTGTAAGCTGCGGATATTCCAGGAATGGTAGCCCAGTCTAGTGCATCAGAATTATCGTAAATTCTGTCATGATAGTATGGATTAGCAGATAGACTTTTAAATATTCCTTTTCCTTCATCAATAATGGCGATTTCAGCTTGATGCTTTGCTGGCCACGCTTGTCCACAGATAATAGCCTTGGTACAATCGGAATGCTCAGGAATATTTCTCAATATTTCACGGATTAGATATGTAAACAGATAATTGAGATCCTTATCTTTATCTACCAGAACAGTAGCAAGTTTCTCAGCCTCTTGCTCTATTTTGTCTTCTACTTCATCATCGAAGTAATATGGAAGGCCGTCAGCATGAAACTTTTCAAAATCCAGAATTGTCAATGGTATGCAGTTACTATTACCATGGGCTTCGCCTGGCGCCTTTCCAAGAGCCAGTTTAGGTGATACCATTTGAAAGAAGCCCATATTAGATGCGTATTTTAACCCACTGTTCATTGTTGTGGACATGGTAAATTCCACATCGGGGCATCTTCTCCTAAACTGTTTCAATACGCAGGCAGTATATGCCATTCCGAAAGGTCTAGCCCAGTCTGAGTCTATGCTGATTACAACTTGTTCGTCAGGATACACTTTATTCAAATCTCTTCCTAGCTTTAATGCCGGTATAGTTTCCAAATCATGAACAGAAATTACCATTTTACAATCATCCTTTACGCATTAAATAACATATGTCCTATTATTATCCGTACTTATCAAGAATTGCGTCGGTAGCTCCTTTAGTAATACTTTCTGCAAGCTTTGACACCAAAGCATATTTGTCCTTTTCAACGAGCCCAGCCCAATCTGATCCAAAATAGCCTAAAGTAATTTGATAGCAACGATAGTCAAGCGTGTTCCGTTTGGCTCCGATCAATGGAGTAATAATTCCAGCAGTATGTAACTGTGCAACTATTGTACGAATACGTTGATCGTTTGAATTAAACAGTTCTGGTGCTAAGAGTTTATTTTCAATAATTGCTCGTATAACATACAGCCATTCCTTATATGTTGCACCTTTGAACCTACCATCTGGAATAATAACAGGAGATAAATCTATTGGAATATTGTATCTGGCAGGGAATCCACTTTTGGTAAGACGATAATATTTACAAACTTTGTAAACATAATCCACTGTTTCATCCCATCTCTCAGCAGCTTCTTTGGCAGTAATAAATTGTTTGTTATCTTCCTTATCCATAAGTTATGATCCTCACTGTTAATTTTAAGAGTATAAAACAATTTCACATCATGATAATCAGCACCAATAATAATTGTGAAAAACATCTTCTGATATGTTCAATGCTTGTAAGCGTTTATACTGTTGGCTCCTTACTGCAGAGCTCTTCTTTATCTTGATCAGAGAGCTTTGTAAAAGGAAACCATTGTAAATATGATCCATTTGAAAGAGAGAGACATGCCACATATATCTCTCCCTGTATTATAAGATATATCGAACATACTCTTATCTCCAATGGAAGAAGGTGGCATTGATCAAATATCCAGGCATTCGCATAAACTACTCAGAAAGAGCATTTCCCCAAGTAATGTCTTCCCTCTTCCATCCATTAAAAAGGAATTTATCAAACCGGCAAAAATCAGTCATTCCATATCTATATTGTCGATCATAGCTTCCAATTATAGTTCTAGTTCCCGCTTGTGCTGTCCTCAGCTCATATGCTGCATCAGTGTTTGCAAATCCGAGCTGCTTAAAAGTTTGGTAATTAAATGAATTACCGATCATAATATGGTTACATATATCTGAATACTCTTGACCAAACTTATATTCTGCAAAAAGAGCCACATTCACAGCGGCGCCAGCAAATACCTGATCTGTTACTTGGTGTGAATAATAAGCAACACCGTCTAATCCTAACTGTTTGCAGGCAAGCATTATACTTTGTGAAACTATATATTCCGATTTGAATGTACGCCCCTGCTCTTTTATTCGATATGATGTTGCAATCATAAGCATAAGCAGTTTAAGCCATGTATGTACTCTATTTGCTTCGCCATCATTTAGATGCAAGAAATCCCTGTTCATCACCGCCAAATTAAGGATTCTCTGCTTTTCATCAACAAGCACAGGAGATACATTAAATTCAACTTCAGCAGGTCTACCTAGTTCGATCCAGCATGCATACGATGAATTTCCTAAGTATAAGCTGGGTACTCCAGGTATGCTAAATCTGTAGTTTCCTGTACGTCCCCGTAACGAATACGGGAGATGTAGCATATCCTTAGCCTTAAATCCACGCGGATTTCCAAGCCTTGCCCTAAAAAACTGAACTTCTGGCCCAGCACCGGGAAACGCAAAGCTTTTATTTACTTCACTCACTGCAAAAGGATTGTCAATACAGTCCTTCACAAGATTTTTTATTTTCTGGTGAGAGGAAATAATATTGCCTTTATAGTAATATCGTACTGCCGTTTGGATGCGATCTCTAAACTTCTCAATAATTCTTATGCTCTCAGCATCTGCATTGGCTTTCTTCGCATCACTTAATAAAGTCAAATACTTATCCCGGAGGTCAGGATAGTATTCAGAATCCTTCTCGATTTCAAATGGAGCATTAAGTTTTTGGTCAATGGCTTTTGTAATCCATAGTAGATTTTTTGTGACCATAATTGTCCATACGCTCCTTGTGGTAGAATATTATCTGACACCCCCAATTATACCAAAGTAGTAATACTGCTTCTATCGTTTGTTGATATTCTCGGTACTCCGTCACTAATTCCCTACTCGTAAGCGCACGATAATCCGTACCTATGATAAAAACCATTCCCAGGTACACTTAACGGTGTCAATGAGAATGGTTTTACATACCAAGCTTTTGATGGACTTCTTCTGACCAAGGCAGAAGTCTGTCAGGCATTGTTGTGCTGCCTTCATTGATGATCTTTGGAAGTTCTTCCAGCAGGTAGGTGAAGTATGGATACAGTTTTAATCCGTTTGCTTTGGCCGTTTCGACAATGGAATAGATGCCTGCACTGGCTTCTGCTCCTCTTGGTGTATCGATTATCACCCAGTTCTTACGACCAACTGTGAACGGGCGGATAGCGATCTCAGCCGCATTGTTATCCAGTGGCACACTCGCATCGTCCAGGAATACACGAAGATATTTTTCCTGATTCAGAGCATATTGAAGGCTCTTTCCAATTTCTGATGAATTCTCTGTGCTTTCAACTGTTGATTTGTCTTTCACCCACGCGAAAAACTCATCTACCAGAGGTTTGATCTTTTCCTGTCTCTTCCGCAGATGTTCTTCTAGCGGAAGATCCTGGATCAAATGTTCTTCATGGTAAATTCTTTGAATTTTCCGTACCGCCTCTGTGGCAATTGGATTTTGGAACTTCTTACCATTTGCTTTTATGATCGCAGCGAACTTTCGTTTCAAACGGATCCAGCATCCAGCCACTTTGAACTTTGCTGGATCTTCTTTCGCCAGCTTGTGGTAGGCACCATACCCGTCTGTCACCAGAGTACCGCTGAAATCCTTCAGATAATTCTTTGGATTTTCATGTCCTCTGGTTGGGCAGTACTGATAGAGAATTGCCTTTGGCCCAGGAAGCTTTGCATTGGTCCGGTATACCCACATGTAGGATTTGGACCCTGCTGCCCGGCCATCTCTGATCACTTCGAATGGTGTTTCATCTGCGTGAAGAAGGCTCTGCTTCATCATTGCCTGTTTCAGGGCTTCACACACATATCTCAGATACTGATCGTAAGCACGGATTACCCAGTTTGCCATTACTGCTCTGCTGATATAAATGTCATTCTGCTTATAGGCAGCTTCCAGTCTGTTCAGAGGAATAGCATTCACATATTTTGCCGTCAGAACAGAGGCTACCAGGGATGGAGTGGCGATACTCTTTGGAAACATTTCTACCGGTTTTGGTGCCCTGGCAATTGTCTGGTTATCATCTTTTGCATAGACAGCGATATGATAAGTGACCGCTTCAAAAGATGCCGGTATATGTTCCAGCTTATAGATCAGCTCATCAGGCAGTCTTTTCCACTTCCCTTTGCCGTATTGTTTATCGAGCTCTTCTTCTGACAGCTCCAGGTATTCATCTCTGTGATTGGTGATCTTCTTCCAATCTTCCTGCTTTTTACCTTTTGCTTTTTTCTTCTTTGGCGCAGCTTCTTCCAGTTTGGGATCAGCTGCCTTTTCATCCGAGAGATCTTCTGCCTCATTCAAACCAAGATCAAGCTGCAGCTGCTGAACAAATTGTGCAGGCTCTGTCTTTGTTCCAAATGATCTCTGATTCATCAGACGGATCTGCCCGGTAAGTTCATCGATGTGATGTGCCAGGCTTTCAATGGTTTCCTGCTGGTTCAAAATCAGCTTTGTCAGAACCGGGACCGGCATGGTTTCAAGCCCTTCCTGACTCATTCTTGATGTGCCCATGCCATAGGTATGCACGAATAAAAAGCGCGTTTCAATCAGTCAGAATTGTGGGAAACATTCGTATTGTCTCTGTGCAGTTTCAGCGCGCTGATGCATATTTTTCTTATTGTATGAGGCCGTTTCCACCTGGCGCTAACAGCGGTGAGAAGATGAATACAAATCTGTATATACAGAAGAGAAACATAAACCGCTTCTATTCCGGCATATTTGGATACGAATAACGAATAGAAGATTCAATGGCGAATCCTGCCATCAGATTGTGATACTGATCAGGTGTAACGGCTTTCAACTTGCTGCTGGACCTTGGCCACTGGAACTTTCTGTTTGCCAGACGCTAATACAACAGCAGAAATCAATTGCCATCCCAGAGCAGACCTTTCATGTGGTCTGACTTTCTTCCGCAGAACAGGAAGAGAATGCCTTCATAATCCGGATAAGTATAGCAACCGAGATATCTTTACTCAGACTGACAATCATTTCATCCTTCTCAATCCTGACAACAGACGATTCAATCCTGGAAGGAGATGAACATTTCAGCTCAGCCAGATCCAGTGCCAGCTAGTCAGCTTCAGAAAGAATGAGATCTGTTACAACCTGAATTCTAAGTTTCTGCTGCCATTTGTAAAAGGATTTTGCATTGATATTATGCTGGGCAAGCCATTCTTTCTTCTTTCTTTCGCTTTCATTGCATTCCTTTAGCACCAATGCCCAATGCATGTCACTCATTACATGAGTAATACGCTCCATAAAGATGTCACTCTCCTTTTTCGAGTCAAGAAAATTCCTTGGTTTTACAGACTTATTCTGACAGAGTGACTCCTTTTAACAGGTACGGATTATTGAGTGATTACAACCAGGCTTCTAGATGCGTTGGGAAAACAGTAGAAGTTGAAATTATTGATCAATCAGCCGGTCTTGTTGCAGTCAGCAATTGGAAAACAAGTTTTTCTCTTTATTACGATCCATAAACTGATAAATATTCATGACCTGTATTTGGTAATCAGAGTCAGGATTATAACTACAAACAACACTTTGTAATCTTTGCGTTTTGTCTATATTGCTGTAGTCCCTGAAACTTTCATAGATTTTTTTGATCGCCAGTTTAATACTTTTGCTGCTAGAGATAATAGTATCTGATTTATACTGCATAATACCGAGTGACATCTCTTTGTGTTTTAAAAAGAGTTTACAAAAATATTCAAGAATTCTTATTGTGAAAGGCCTGTTGTAATCTTCATATATCATGATAGCAAATGTGAGATAGTAAAGATTTTCTTTATCAGAGTTACATAATTCGTAATTTTGTAGGGCTTCTCTTACTGCATACTGATACTTTTCTTCCAGCTTTCTCTGCCGTGAATGAACTATTTTCTCAACATTGCATGCCCCACGATTTTCCAGAACTATAGTTTGCTTATTAAATAGATCGAGTATCATTTTTAGAATGTATACCAATACTCCAACCCATAAGACATTTCGAATTTCTTCAAGTGGCACATAAATGGCGACATGGAATTTTATCAAGGTCCGAATTGCAATCCAATAAATAATAAAATTAAAGGCAATTGGAGCCAGAAAGGATAAAACAAGATTTTTAACGCTTCCAAAATATACTCTTGACCCATCCATAAATATTACAACAAAGCGGAACAAGAAAAAGAATATCGGGATAAGGAGCACAGAAAAGATCAAATCTTCACTGATGTTTAACAGTTGAAAACAAGCAGCAGTACATATCATTGCAATGGCTGGCGCAAGAGATAATAGCATCAAGTTTCCTGCTTGTTTTCTACGATCAGACGAAGGATTTATGTCAAATGGATGATAATTATATCTCTTTTCCCAATCAAATTGAAACATCCCGTTTTGCCAATACAACACATTAGAAAGCCACCGAACCACTAGATAAAAGATAAATGCAATAATCAATTCAAGACAATATATTTTCATATTTCTCTATGCTAGTAGTCAAATTATATCACTATCTCAAACCAGGAGTGAATTGCAAAACGCAAAGCAGGTTTGCCTAAGTTATTGCCTGAAGTGGAAAGTTAAATTCCACTTCAGCGAAATTATAAACCAGTATCAAATAATCATAGGCAATTATTGTTTTCTCAGCACTGCCAGATCATTCAAAAGCCGACCAGGCATTGAATTATTTCGTCACTTTTACTATATTGCAGACATGATAAAGAAATATTGGAAATTAGTACTGCTGACTGCAGCAACAATTGGTTTTATTATGGTCCTGGATCTATGTACGAAGAACGGCATCTCTGAAAAATGGATGAATTTTCTGGAAAGCTTTATCGGCGGCATCATAACTCTTGCTGGTGTTGTTATGACAATTGAAGACCAGCATAAAGAAGAGCGTGAAGAACGCCGCATAGCCAATATGCCAGTTCTGTCCTTTGATGTTATGAATGCCTCAGATACAAACGGTGATAGAATATTAACCATTCTGGAAAACAAGAGGCTATCAACATCCGCGTTTATTCAAATCAATGGAAAAGGATGCTTGTCAAAGATCCCACACTTCCTGATAATCAGCACAAATAAACCAGCATATTCAATCTGATCATTGACAGCCTGGCAGTGAATGGTAAAGAAATTCCTAAAGATAAATCCTTTGCTCCTGCGGCAGAAAGGGTTGACGAAAACCATCACATCGAACTGCAGATCGACAGTGAAATATCATCAACAACTCAATCAACAGTTTCTGGCTGCTGCGATTCCGTTATGAAGACATCTTTCATAATGAATACTATCAGGACGTGCCTCTCATATATGAAGAGGTTATGAAAGACATTACAACTGAGCAGCACATTGAATTATGTGATATCAAAGCTCCCGTCTTAATGAAAGATGCCAAGCCCATTGAAGAAGCCTGTAAAGAACACCAGGACTATGACGCCTTCTGTAAGAAAGGAGAAAAGTAATCATGTCTGACATTTTCAAGATGATAAAGGATTATGGGCAAAATTATCAGAACATTCTTCAAGCAGATGGGGCATTTTATGCTTGCCACTGCCTTTATGGTAAACACCCAATCTTTCACACAGCATCAGATCAGGAAAAAGCGGTACCTGATTCTTGTGGTGAAGCAACCCCTGCCCCAGTGCCCTTCTCTATTGAAGTTGCAATAAGGACTGATGGCACAAAGACTCATACAAATGATCAAGCAGAGCAACGCTTATGGCAACAATACTGGTATGAGAACATTGAAGCCTTTCGAATCTTGACTGAAAGTCTGCCACAATCAATTGTCACAGCATATGTTGGAAGACAATCTATCGAAACAGGATTCAAGTATTTACTGAAGAAACAGCATGAGGTCTTTCAGAAAAGCCATGACCTAGGATACTTGGCAGATATCTTGTTTCAAACTTACCACTTATCTGATGTTTCCTACATGGAGTATGTTGACAGTTTCTGCCACTTATACTGCAACAATATTGAAGACAATAATTCAGAATATTTCAGATACCCTGAATACAAGAACGACAGAACATTTGCTGGAACAAATCTTGATATTGTTAGCGTCGGGTGAAAATGGCCAAAAAGTGACGAGAGAAAACGGCCAATATCCGCCGGGAGAAAACGGCCACTGATTTGCCGAAAGAAAACGGCCACTGGCCGTTCCATCAGTTCCTTCTTACAA
>NZ_JALBUR010000040.1:0-14584 GCF_033971865.1 Grylomicrobium aquisgranense
AAAGCTACTGGACAAAGAAGCACTTGAAGTGGCTTAAAGAACTTCCGTTGGAGGAGATTAATAAGGAAACACTGGATTCTTACCTGCTGTCATATGAAACAGTTTCTGATCGTCTGGAACAGATGAACAGACGCATTGAAGAGATCGCTGAAAAGGATAAATACCGTGAGGCAGTTCACAAGCTGATCTGCTTTAAGTCAGTGAAAGTACTTACTGCTCTGGCTGTGATTGTGGAAATCGGAGATTTCACCAGATTCGTTAAAGCAAAAAACTTTGCGGCATTTCTGGGCCTGGTTGCAGGAGAACTCAGCAGCAGCGATGATCAGAATCAGACGGGAATAACAAAACAGGGAAACACCTTTTTGAGAAAACTACTTGTCGAATGTGCACAATCCTTCTCCCGGACATCATCTGGCAAAAGTGAAGCACTGAAGAAGCGGCAGGAAGGCAACGCTCCTGAAGTCATTGCATATGCGGACAGAGCGAATGAACGCCTCCGGAAGAGATACGTGCGTCTTGTGCTTCACAATCGAAAGAGCCATAACAAAGCAACAGTAGCCATAGCACGTGAGCTGGCATGCTTTATATGGGGAATGATGACAGGCAATATTCATACTGTTCTTGCGTAAGATGATTTCATCGATTGCAAGGAATCAGCCAGGACTTACGTTGAATAATGCAGAAGAAATCAATAAATGACAGAAACATAGAAACAGGAGGGATATGAATTAGATTGAAGGCATCAGGAAGGAGCAGCCCGGATTTGAACTGGATGGTTCAGCTATCTGCGATGATTCTATGATGGCGCTGTTTCATGGTGATCCACGATTTTAGACAGCAGAGCTGGCGGCGAAACCATTGGCCTGTGGGGTGGGAGAGCATTTGTCCCTGATACACGTATAACAGAATGGCTAAATACCGCGAACTGTTGAAAATTCGAGACTCTTTCCTCATGCCTTCAAAAGCAGAAAAAAAATATTGAATCAGTCTGAAACTAACACTTGACATTGGCTTTTACATAACAGAATCACTTCATCTGGATTTGAACGAATTCATAGAATTTCTTTGCCGTGTCGGGGCTAAGAAATTCAAGGAGCTGAAAGGATGATTTTCCATTCAGCTTTTCTTTTAGGTAAGAATCGATATTTGATGAAATGATATCGCATGCATACTGATCGACAACACCAATTGCTTTCAGATCGCATTCCTTGGGACAGATTTCCCGAAGAAGCAGGTGCACGTTCTCGAGAGAACCTTTCTGCCATGAAGCCATCGGGTCGCAGAAGAACATCCTTGTCCTCCGGGTTCCGTCGGATCTGATTTCAGCCTGGCTCGCGCATGTAAATTCTGTGCCTTGGTCTGTCTTAAGAACTTCAGCTTCCTTGTTGAAAAAATCATGTCCAAGGATTTCATCAATAAGATTAATACCTGCAAGCATATTGAGCGATGTTTTCGTTTCATGATACAGGCAGAGCAGCAGATCGTAACGGAGAAGCTTGAAGGTTTGGATGAATGGACCATTGGTTGGATCGTTATATACGGTATCCAACCCGGGCATAAGGATTTGCGTACATGTATTCGTCGGATTCCTTGCTGGTCCGGCCTTTCGTATAGGAAAGGTCTTTGCGAGACTTAAACTGCCGCTTTTTGAAGGGGACTCTTCTCACCTGTTTCTTCAGATCAAGACAGTTGATGGGAATACCGGCTTCTGTAAACACACCGGTTCTGATACAGGAGAACCGGAAGAAGGCTAAGGAACCGGCCTCCGAATCACGATTTCAAAGGATGGAGAGGAATCCACTAACCAGGTGGGCACTATCCAGGCCAACGGATCCAGACTGAATGTCAGATGCGGCGGCGGAATGGATTATCAGGTGATCGACCGGCTGCGTCCCGGAGATACCGTGAAGGTGCTTGGCGTTGAAGGCGACTGGGTAAAGGTTATCATTCCGGAGCTGACAGGCTATGTCCATAAGAACTGTCTCAACATCCATACGGAAGCGACTTCCGGATCAGAGACATTTGAACCTACTGAGGAGAACCTGCAGTCATTCCTGCAGATGTTGGGGCAGGGATTTGGAACCACTCCCCTGACGCCGGACGGGAATATGACTCTGGTAGATGATTTCGGAAGCATCATCGGGACAGGAAAACAGTTCGTAACATTGGTGACGCAGGCAGGCAACTACTTTTATCTGATCATCGATCGTGATGAGAAGGGCAACGAGAATGTGCATTTCCTGAATCGGGTGGATGAAACAGATCTCTTTGCACTGATGGATGAGGATCAAGCGGGAGCCATGAAGGAGCAGATCGCAGCGGAAGAAGCTGCAAAAGCTGCAGCGGAGGCTGCGGAGAAGGCAAAGACAGAGCAGGTAGAATCTCAGCCGACAGAATTGGCAGAACAGGAACCGGAGCAGAAACTGTCAAAGCTGCCTTATGCAATCGGACTAATCATTCTGATCGGTGCATGCGGTGCGGGTGGAGCGTTCTTCTACCTGAAGAACAAAAAAAGCCAGGCTGAATCTACAGAACGCCCAGATCCGGATGCGGATTACCGTGAGTATGAGGATGGCTACGATTTTCCCGAAGAGGAGGATTCAGGAGAAGACCCTGAATCTGAAGACGAATAAAACTGTGCAGGCAGTTTCTGTTTGAGACTGGTTGAATACGAAAATTAAATGAATGTAAGCAGATTGAATAAACTGCAAACAATTGTTAAAATATCTGCAGGAGGTGAATGATGTATATGAAGCCAACACAGCAATTCATTTCCATGCAGGAACTGAAGAGGGAAGGATATTCTTACTACGATATCAACAAGCTGGAAGATTCCGGCAGGCTTGCCAGAGTGAATAAAAAGTATTATGAGAATCTTGATTTCAGCGGTGAACCAAATGACTTTTATGCTGTTTCCGCTGTCTCAGATAAGGCTGTGGTCTGCCTGATCAGCGCAGCGGTATATTACGACCTGTCTGAAGAAAGGCCGTCGGCAGTGGAGGCCGCACTTCCCAGAGGCACCAGAATGCCTTCACAGCCGGACTGGCCTGCCATGAAATTCTTCCTTTTTTCTGAGGAACGATATGAAACAGGGATCAGAACGGTGAATGAAGACGGGAATTTGTATCGCATCTACGACATGGAAAAGACAGTATGCGACATTGTATTCTATCGGAATAAGATCGGGTTTGAGCCTGCTGTTAAGATCGTAAAAAAATATCTGAACCGTAGCGACAGGGATATCAATCGTCTGATGAAATATGCGGAAAAACTGCGCGTAGAGACTGCCATGCGGCAGTTTCTTGAGGTGCTTGTATGAGAAATGCTTCCTCAGTGAAAGACAGGCTGAAGAACTATGCGAAAAAGAGCGGAAGAACCGTTCAGGATGCATTAACTGTTTATATTCTCGAACGGGTTCTCTACCGGATTTCTGTTTCCAGATACGCAGATGATTTTACGCTGAAAGGCGGCATCCTTCTCTATGGTTTGTATACAGATGACTTTACGAGGGCTACAACGGACATCGACCTGCTTGGACAACACATTTCAAATGATCTTGAGACATTGAAGGCAGTTTTTGGAGAAATACTGAATACAGAGGCAGATGACCTAATCCGCTTTGATATGAATACCCTTGAGGCAGTCAATATTACGGAATTTAAAAAGTATCATGGTGCAAGGATTTCAGTAACTGCTTATCTTGACCGGACAAGAATTCACGTTGGCATTGATATCGGATTCGGTGATGTCGTTTATCCGAAACGGCAGAAAATGAATTATCCAACACTGCTGGATGATGACCCTGTAGAACTGTATGCATATTCTGTTTATACGATCATTTCTGAAAAAATGGAGGCAATCGTTTCCCTTGGCGTGGTGAACAGTCGATATAAAGATTTCTACGATCTCATGACCATTTCCGAACGGGAGGATTTCGATGGCAGCATATTACAGGAGTCTTTGATTGAAACATTCGATAATCGACACACCACATTTGACGATATTGCTGCATTTGAAGATGATTTTATCGAAGATCACAGCCATCAGCAGCGATGGAAAGGCTTCTTAAAAAACAAAAGGGTTGCTTCGCCGCTATCATTTGAAGAAACCATGAATGAAGTGAAACACTTTATTCTTCCGGTAATCACTGCAATCCGGGATGATAAACCATTTTTCGAACATTGGAATCACATTTCCAGAGAATGGGAATGAACAAATCATAACAAGCTATGCAGACCGCCTGTCTTATCGCAGACGGTCTTTCTTTATGCCCGATAGAACGGAAAGGCGGCTGCTATGAGCGAAGAGAAAAAGAAATGGGAGGAAGAGATTTTCTCTACAACCGGGACAATCTGTGATCAGATGCAAGAGCTGGTAGAAACGAATGTGATCCTCGTGATCCCGATCGGAGGTGATGCAGATGAGTTCCAGTAAACCCTATAAACTGGATCAGGTAGGAATCCGGATAGTCAAGGAACCACCGCTCTATAGCGCGGAACCGGTCAACTCTCCACAAGCCGCCGTCCTCCGGCTGATGTCACAGACGCTGAAGGGATATGACCGGGAAGTGCTGGCGGTTGTGAATCTTCGGAATGATCTGAAGCCAATCAACATGAATATTGTCTCCATCGGGACACTGAACCAGTCACTTGCGCATCCGCGGGAGATCCTAAAGAGTATCATTCTCTCCAACGCGGAATCGGTCATGTTGTTTCATAACCACCCGAGTGGAAACCTTATGCCGTCTCCGGATGATATATCCCTGACGGACCGCATGGCAAAGATCTGTGAGCTGCTTGGAACACCGATTGTGGATCATATCATCATCGGCAATGACGATCATTATTACTCGTTTCAGGAGAATAAAATCTTAAAGTTTCCTTCTCTGGAATATGCCAGAGATGTGTCGGATCTTCATCTTGGCGCAGAGACGGTATCGGAACCTGCAGCGAAGAAGCCGCAGCAGACCATCGCAGAGATCACGGACAAGCTGGAACAGGTGGGTCACGATCTGTTCAACAGTGAGAGGTACCGGCAGTATCTTGCCACCATGGCGAAGTTCCACAACTATTCTTTGAACAATACGGTCCTCATCAGCATGCAGAAACCGGATGCCATGCTTGTTGCCGGGTACCAATCATGGAAAAAGAATCACGACAGACAGGTGAAACGCGGCGAAAAGGGGATCAGGATTATTGCCCCGGCGCCGTATAAGGTCAAGACAGAACAGGATGTAATTGATCCAAAGACAAGGTAGCCGGTGCTGGATACAGACGGCAAGCCGAAGAAGGAAACCGTTGAGATAGAACGTCCTTCCTTCCGGGTGCGACGGTCTTTGATGTGAGTCAGACCGAAGGAAAAGAGCTTCCAACGCTTGGCACTGAAGAACTGATGGGCTCCGTCGATGGGTACAGCAGGAATTTTTTGAAAAGGTTTGAGATTTGATGCAGTATTCGCCGCTAAAACCGTAGTATATAGGTGGAGCCGGAAATGAGGCGGTGTGATGATAGACGATGAAAAAATCATAGAAATGTTTTTCGAGCGTTGAGAACAGGACATAGGGGAACTGGACATAAAATATGGAAAAGTCTGCCACAATCTTTCCTGCCATATCGTAGGGAGTTGGCGGGACGAATAGGAATATGTAAACGACGCTTATTTAGGCGCATGGAACGCCATTCCCCCGGCACGACCTAACCTGCTGGTGTCTTATCTTTTGAAAATTGTTCGGAACATTTCGCTCAAAATCTATTGGAGAATGGAAGCAGCCATTACACGATTGCTTTAGAGGAAATTGAAGCCAGAGAATTAGCCCGTATCATTGAAAACTTTTTTGACACGCTGACTACCGAAAACCGCATTATCTGTATGCGCCGCTATTGGTTCTCTGATAGCTGCAAGGATATAGCCGGGTTTGTACGGCTTTCAGAGAAAAATATCTCTGTCCGGCTGACCCGTATCCGTGAGAAGATGAAACAATACTTGATTGAAAGAGAGGTATTCATATGAACTCAAAAAGGTTTTCTGACGCTATGAGCGAACTTGATACAAAAAATGTTGATGAAGCTCTCAATTACAAGAAGAAATCTAAAAAGCCCAATTGGGTAAAGTGGGGAGCTGTTGCAGCTTGTTTGTGCCTTGTGGTTGCAGCGATTAGTGTTTCGCATATCCTAAATTCCACACAAGACGATACGACCACAAATGTTATTGCAACTAAAATGGCATTTGAAGCTAAAGTGTTGGAAGTTCAGAACGGCGCTTTGATAGTAGAGCCAATAGAGGGAACACCAGAACGTGAACTAACGAAAAGTATTGTCATTGACACAGAGGATTTAGGAGAACTTAATACAGTGGAGTATGTAAAAAGAGCGCAAATCGGAGATACAATCAAAGTTTGCTATTTGAAAGAAGATAGTGATATTAGTAATGGCGTGATTGCCGTTTACGAGATTATCCCCTTAGAAGAAAATAAATAATCCACTATTTTATGAAATAGGGGCAGCCGAGGAAATCGACTGCTTTTTTTCCATCTTATAAGAATTTCAATTCGGTTTGATAAAACGAATAAGGTAACCTTTTTTATGCTTATCAGGAGGAGAAAATGCCAGCGACAAGACTGATCGCTCTGTATGTGAACAAGAGTAAAGGCGCATCCGCAAGCATGCATGAGCGGATTGAATATTCACAGAATCCGGAAAAGACGGAAGACGGAGAGCTGATCACGGCATATGCGTGTCAGCCGGCGACGGCTGCAGAAGAATTCCTGCTTGCAAGGCGGCAGTATCAGGAGATCCGGGAGCTGCGGATGCATATCACCAACTACAGCAAAACACACGATATCTACACAGCATACCGGAAGGCAGGGTACAGCAGGAATTTCTTTGAAGCCCATCGGGAAGAAATCACACTTCACAAGGCAGCGAAGGATGCCTTTGATCAGTTGGGACTTAAGAAGATTCCAAGAGTTACAAAGCTGAATGAGGAGTTCAACTGTCTTGCCAAGGAAAAGAATGGGGAGTATGTCCAGTACCGCACGGCTTGAGAACGGATGAGGGATCTTGCCAATGTGAGAAGAAATGCGGAGATGGTTTTGCAGGACAACTAAATGAATTTCAAAATAGTACTTGACCTGGAGTTAACTCCAAGGGGTATAGTCCAGGTGCAGATGACAAAGCAAGCGGCAAACTGTAAAGAGTGGTGATGACGATGACGATAAAAGAAGTTTGCGAAAAATTCAATCTTTCTCCGGACACGCTGCGCTACTATGAGCGCGTAGGTGTCATTCCGGAAGTCAGAAGAACCAAAGGTGGGATTCGAGATTATTCCGATGAAGATCTGAAATGGGTTGAGAATGCTGTCTGTATGAGAAGTGCCGGGGTTCCGGTGGAAATGCTGATTGAGTATGTAAAGCTTTTCCAGCAGGGAGATTCTACGATCGCAGCAAGACGAGATCTTTTGATGGAAGCGCGTGCGGAGGTACAGAAGAATTTAGATAAGTATCAGGCCACTATGGACAGACTCAACTATAAGATCTCCCGATATGAGGAAGCAGTGAAAACTGGTGTTCTTTCATGGGAGGCTGAGAACATTAAGAAAGATTGAGATCGATACTATGGCAAAGACGTTAATGGCATTCTTTTCAAGAGCGGATGAAAATTACTTTGGCGGTTCTATGAGATATATAGAGGTTGGCAACACGGAAGTTGTGGCTCGAAAAATCAAAGATATGATTGGGGCAGATCTCTTCAAAATGGAAATGAAGACACCATATGCGAAGGATTATAACACCTGCATTGCTGAGGCAAAGGAACACCAAAAGCAGGGTGCAAGACCTGAACTCAAGTCTCTTCCGACAAGTATTGATGCGTATGACACGGTGATTCTCGGTTATCCGAATTACTGGGGAACAATGCCAATGGCAGTATTTACTTTTCTTGAAGCGTTTGATTTTTCAGGAAAGACAATTCTTCCTCTTTGTACAAACGAGGGGAGTGGAATGGGATCCAGTGAATCAGATATCAGAAAGCTTTGCCTGGGCGCAGATGTGAAACGTAGACTGTCAATCAACGGAAGCAGTGCAAATAAAGCTGACGCTCAGATTAAGAGCTGGCTGAAGTCCAATAGTTTGATATAGGAGGTTACATATGGACAATATTATTCTGAACAACAAACTGGAATGTCCGGTCGTAGGACTCGGAACATTTATGTTATCACCTGCTGAGGCAGAAAACAGCGTCCGGGAAGCCCTGAAGATGGGTTATCGGCTGGTTGATACAGCAAACGCTTATGTCAATGAGCGTGCTGTCGGACGCGGAATGCGCGATAGTGGTGTATCGCGTGGGGAAATCTTCCTCTCCACAAAACTCTGGCCAAGCGAGTATGAAAATGACAACGCAGTTGATGAGACGCTTGAACGCCTTGGTGTGGATTATGTGGATCTCCTTTACATCCATCAGCCTGCAGGCAACTGGCTTGCTGGATACCGTCAGCTTGAAAAAGCATACCGTGAAGGCAAAGCAAAAGCCATCGGCATCTCCAATTTTGAAGGAAAGTACATAGAAGAACTTCAGACGAAGTGGGAAGTAGTTCCCCAGTTTGTTCAGGTGGAGGCGCATCCTTATTTTACACAGAAAGAGCTGCGTCAGACGCTCGACAAATATAATATCAGGCTTATGAGCTGGTATCCGCTGGGACACGGAGATCAATCCCTCATCAATGAACCAGTTTTCGCCAAACTTGGAAAAAAGTACGGAAAGACACCCGCACAGATCATCCTTCGCTGGCATACACAGATGGGCTTTGTTGTCATCCCTGGAAGCAAAAATGTAGACCATATCAGAGACAATCTGAATATTTTTGATTTCAAACTTACGAATGATGAAATGGCGGAGATTGCAAAGCTGGATAAGGGCGAGAGATATTATCACAGGACCGATGCCCAGCTTAAGCAGTTTGCACAGTGGAAACCGGAATTTGAAAAAGCGTAAGTAATGCATTATGGAGGATGAATATGCAGAATTTTGATTATGTTACACCAACCAGACTGATTTTTGGAAAGGGAGTAGTGGAACAGCTGCCCGAAGTAATGCGTCAATATGGGAAAAGAATTCTTCTGACCTACGGCGGCGGAAGTATCAAGAAGATTGGTCTTTATGACAAGGTAAAGACGCTTCTCAGTGATTTTGAAATCGTGGAGCTGTCCGGCATTCAGCCCAATCCCAAGTATGATCCGAGTGTCCTGGATGGCGTAAAGCTTTGCAAGGAACATGATGTGGATGTGATCCTCTCGGTTGGCGGAGGCAGCGTACTCGACTGCTCGAAAGCAATCGCAGCTGGAGCAAAGTATGACGGGGATCCATGGGATTTGATTTCTTACAAGGTAAAGGCACAGGCAGCACTTCCGATTGTAGATATTATTACGCTGGCCGCTACGGGCAGCGAGTATGACTGCGGCGGCGTGATTTCCAGAACCGAGACAAACGATAAGATCGGCTATTTGGACCCGCTTCTTTATCCTGTTGTTTCATTCCTTGATCCGACTTACACATTTACGGTATCCAGAAAACAGACGGCTGCCGGTTGTGCGGATGCAATGAATCACATTATGGAGCAGTATTTCTGCGAGGATTCCACGCTTCTTAACGATGGATTTATGGAAGCGGCGCTTAAGAGCCTTATGGTGAATACAAGAAAGTGTCTCGAGAATCCGGAAGACTATACGGCAAGAGCCGAGATGATGCTTGACTGCACATATGGATGCAACGGGATTTATTCGCTTGGAAACAGTCCGTCGGGCTGGCCATGCCATGGCATGGAGCATGCACTTTCAGCTTATTATGACATTACGCATGGGGAGGGACTTGCAATCATTACCCCGCGGTGGATGAAGCATATCTTAAGCGAGAAGACTGTAGATCGGTTTGTCAAATACGGTGTCAATGTCTTTGGAATTGATCCGAATCTGGATCGGTTTGACATTGCAGATCGGGCGATTGAAGAAACGTACCAGTTCTTCGCATCGATCGGTATCCCGATGCATCTTAAGGAAGTTGGCATTGATGAAAGCCGTATTGATGAGATGGCACATCATGTAGCAGAAAATGAAGGACTTGAAAATGCATGGGCGCCGCTGACTGAGAAGGATATTGCAGACATTTTCAGAGCATCTTTATGAATGGCAAAGGAGATTAAAAATGGCATACGGATATATTGCAAAACTGAATGAACACGTCATACGGGAACATGTTCGCTTCAATGACCGCTATGGGATTGCGATTGCGGCTGATCTTTACCGGGCAAAGGATCTGGATGAATCCGGAAAATATCCGGCGCTGATTGTCGGGGCACCCTATGGCGGCGTGAAAGAACAGGGACCCTGTGTTTATGCAAATGAACTGGCGCAGCGCGGGTTTGTGGTTCTGACGTTTGATCAGGTACATATGGGAGAATCTGCAGGAGAGCCAAGGAATGTTTCTTCGCCGGATCTGTTTGCAGAGTCGTTCAGTGCGGCGGTCGATTACCTTGGCGTGAAGGTTCCCTATGTGGATCGGGAGAAGATCGGTGTGATCGGCATCTGTGGATCGGGCGGTTTTGCACTCTCTGCAGCTTCAGTTGATGTCCGCATCAAAGCAGTTGCTACAACTTCCATGTATGATATTTCCGACGTTCGCGGCATGATGAACCTGACGAAGGAACAGATCGATAGGATGAAGCATCAGCTTGCCGAACAGAGATGGTCGGACTTTGAACAAGGTCAGCCGGAATATATTCCCACTTTTCCGGAAACGCCATATCCTTCCGTGGAAGCTCTGCCGGAAACGGATCCGATCACCAATGAATGGAATCGCTTCTATGCAGTGCCGCGGGGGCATCATCCGAACGCGAGAGGCGGTTTTACTACTACCTCTGATCTGGCCATGATGCAGTTTAAGTGCCTTGATTATATTGATGAAATTTCGCCGCGCCCTATTCTCTTTGTGGCAGGCGATCATGCTCATTCTCGCTCTTTCTCAGAAAAAGCGTACGAGAAGGCGGCACAGCCGAAAGAGCTGTATATTGTTCCGGATGCGGAGCATATCGATCTTTATGATCAAGTGGATAAGATTCCGTTTGATAAGCTGGAGAATTTCTTCAAAGATTCGTTAAAGTGATGAACGGCAAGCAGGCCGATTGAGTGAAAAGAAGCGCACGGAAAGAAATGAACAGGTTTGTATTGGCTGGAATGCTCAGTTTCATGCTACTGATCTCAGGGTGCGGCTTCAGAATGGATACGGAGGAAACCATCATGGAAACAGATCCTCCATCCAAAAGCAATGCTGGAGATGAGATGGAAAATAATATGGATGAATCAATGCCAAAGGAGAATGCAGCTATGAGGATGACAATAGAAAATACGCCGGTACGGATTACATGGGAAGACAATGAATCCGTAACAGCTTTGAGAGAACTTGCGCGGAAAGAACCAATACAGATCCACATGTCAATGTTTGGCGGCTTTGAGCAGGTAGGACCGATCGGGACATCGCTTCCAAGTGATGATGCAGAGACAACGACATCTGCTGGAGATATTGTTCTTTACTCTGGAGATCAGCTGGTAGTTTTCTATGGGTCCAATTCATGGGCTTATACAAGACTTGGCAGAATTACAGACAAAACGAAGGAAGATCTGTCTGAACTGCTTGGCAATGGTGATGTAACGATCACGATACAAATAGATTAAGAACAACATCAGAAAGGAACCAATCCATGAGTAAAATACTTGTCATTTCAACCAGTCTCAGGAGTCATAGTAATTCAGAATTTCTAACCGAAAAAATGACAGAGGGTATCCGGGAAGCTGGCCATGAAGTGGAAACAATCAGTCTCAAAGGCAAAAACCTGAAGTTCTGCACCGGCTGCCTCGTCTGTCAGAAGACGCAGAAATGCGTTCTGAATGATGATGCCATCTGGATCGCGGAAAAGGTAAAGATGGCAGATACACTGGTATTTTCAACACCGATTTATTATTACGGCTTGAGCGGGCAGATGAAGACGCTGCTTGATCGGATGAATCCGCTGTATCCTTCCGATTATCAGTTCCGGAATGTTTATCTGTTAACCGTCGCGGCAGAAGATGAATCCAGTACACCAGAGAGGGCAGTCAGCGGTCTGCAGGGATGGATTGACTGCTTTCCTAAGGCGCGTCTTGCCGGAACTTTATTCTGCGGCGGCTTGAACGATGCGGGAGAGGCTGTGGAGAATTCTGATATTCAGGAGAAGGCTTACCGATTTGGCAAGGCAGTTATGTGAACTACTCGGGTACAAGTAACCGAACTTCAAGGTGGCTCAAGCCACTTTTCTTTTTTCCTGTGTTTCCAGACTGTCAGGAATGTGTACGTATCTCACAGTTGCCCGTGAGGCGCGATGCATTCTGCTGTAGGTATTCTGCATGGTCTTGCATTCTCCATACAGTGGTTTCAGGCTATCCCTGCCGTCCCAGCGGTTGTTGTTACTTTATTTCAGCATGTGCAGTAGATCCGCACTGCCTCATCTCTGATATTCAGTGCTGCATTTTCATCACGGTCATGTTGATGTCTGCAGTCAGGGCATGTCCACTCACGTACAGATAAATCTTTGGTGAGTTTGTGCAATGCCCCGCATTCATGGCACATCTGGCTGCTGGGAAAGAACTTTCCCACTTTGCTTTGGGCAAAGGAACAGGCTATGAGCGCTGGGCGAAGGGCTTCAACCTGAAGCAGACAGCTAAGACACTTCTCTTCCTGCAGCAGCATGACATATACATAGGTTTGCTTTGGAACTATAATTATTAACAGAGGAA
This sequence comes from Grylomicrobium aquisgranense, assembly GCF_033971865.1. Lineage (NCBI taxonomy): Bacteria > Bacillati > Bacillota > Erysipelotrichia > Erysipelotrichales > Erysipelotrichaceae > Grylomicrobium > Grylomicrobium aquisgranense. Next base: position 12,818 of record NZ_JALBUR010000040.1, read on the forward strand.
GGGGATTTCAATGGATCACGGGACAATGAAAACTCTCACATATTACAACGAAAAAACAGATGAGTTTGTTTTTGGAACTCAGACCGTTGATTTCCATGACACGCAGGATTTATTCCTTTCTTTCCTCCCAAAGGGGTCTTCTATATTGGATTTTGGCTGCGGCTCCGGACGGGATACCAGGTATTTCCTTGAAAAGGGATATCATGTTGTGGCAACGGATGGTTCAGAAGAACTTTGTAAAGTAGCGTCAGCATATACCGGAGTTCAGGTCCGTAAATTGCTGTTTCAGGAACTGCAGGATGAGAATTGCTATGATGGTATTTGGGCCTGCTCTTCTATCCTTCATGTAGGAAGAACGGAACAACCGGACATTTTCCGGCGGATGATATTGGCATTGAAGGAGCAGGGTTATATCTATACGTCCTTCAAGTATGGTGCATTTGAGGGCTTCCGTGGAGAACGATATTTTACAGACTTTGATGAAGCTGGTTTCAGAGACTTTATCAGAGCATTCCCTGAATTAACGATTGAGAAGATGTGGGTGACTTCGGATGTCCGACCGGAACGGAGTAATGAGAAATGGCTGAATATTATCCTTCGCAAGTCGATCATCAGCTGAAGATAAAAGGCGATTATGTCGATACACTGGATATAGAGAGCTTCTCTCTCATGATGAAGGATCCTTCATACTGCTATAAGTTTTACTGGCTAGAGGCATTGGTGATCCTGATTTCAGAAGGCCGTCTGGAAACAACCTTTGATGAGCTCATTGATGAAATGATCTCAAATGCCTGGTATTCCGTCAGAGAGTTCCATATTCACCTTAGTGGAATACAGGCTGGCATTGTCAGAGATGGCCTAGAAAGAGCGGTTATACTGTTGGCTGAGCTTAGTGATCTGCCTTCAAATGCATCAAAGACGGAGATACGAAACGCCATTCGTGAGCATAACAAAGAACTCAAAGCAGCAAAAGAGCAGCTTACTAATATGGTTCCCTACAGAGCACTGGCGGGTTTTTTTCATCGCAGTGATGAGGCTGTAAACTGGAATAGTACTGTGCGAATGGTGGAGTATATTCAGCGTATCAATAACACGGTGATTACTCTGCCATATACGCTTGGAAATAGCAGCAAGCTGAAAAAGGAAGTCCATATCAGTCCTGTTTGGGCAAAGATGATCCAGGACAACACAGTTTCTATTCTTGGATGGATTCAGTACGAGAAGGTTAAATGGTTGCAGATGAATAATCCGGAAGTTCCCGGATTGGTATATAAGCTGGCACCTTTGGATGAAAAGATGCGTAAACTGCAACATGTACATAAGCTTTGGGATGCGATTATTGAAATCCGACCAGTCAGAGATGTGTTTACAGATGAGTTTATACAGAGGAAAGCTTATGATGTAGACCATTTCATCCCTTGGAGTTTTGTGATGAATGACGAGCTTTGGAATTTAATGCCGATGGATTCCTCACTCAATTCCTCCAAGAGCAATCGACTGCCCAAGTGGGATCCGTTTTTCCTACGTTTTGCAGGTAATCAGTATTTGTTATACGAGATGGTTCAGGAAAAGCCTGGCATCAGAAGATTATATGAGGCATGTTTCCGGGATAATCTTCATTCTATCTGGGCAGGTCAGGATGCAAATTCCGGTTCGTCGGTACATGTCTTCCGCTAAAACCGGTGCATTTATGTTGAATTGACGGTGCGGGCGCGTCGCTTTAACGGTGCGCCTTTTATTATGGTTGTGTAGTTTGATGAAAGGAGA
>NZ_JALBUR010000041.1:0-13682 GCF_033971865.1 Grylomicrobium aquisgranense
TGGTCAACCCGTTGGAATACTACCTCAATAATCGTAAGTAAATACAAACGTAGCGCCGTATACGGAAAACCGTACGTACGGTGCAACGGGAGGGTCGAGCCGCTAACGCGGCTCACTCTACCCTATTCCGCAAAAAAAGCATTCATCAGAGTTTTCCCTGATAAATGCCTCCACATGTTATCACACAGGTTTTGACTAAAGCATCCATGGCATCCAGATACCAGGGATCTGCCAGTTCTGTGTAATTGTTCTTCAATACAGACAGTTCTGTACATGCCAGAATGACAGCATCACAGCCCTTTGCCCTCATATGTTCACAGATGTTCTGGAACAGGGCAAGATTGCCGCGCTGTCCCTTCTTGATCTGTTCATAGATGATCTGCATGACACTGCGCTGATCATCAGGGTCCGGATAGACGCATGTGCAGCCGTTTCGCCGCAATGCCCTGCCATAGAGATCATTGGCAACCGTGCCATCCGTGCCCAGTACACCGATCGTTTTGCCAACCGTTTTCGCATAGCTGGCAGCTTCATCAATCATCGAGATGAAATGCCCGTCCATAAGCTGTTCAAAGCGGTCCTGGAACACATGGCTCGTATTGCATGGCACTGCCAGATAGTCACAGCCGCATGCCTTGAGCATTTCGACATCCTTTGCCATGACGGCCCACAGCTCTTCTTTCCTGCCAGCTTTGATACTGCCGGTACGGTCTGGAATATCCGCATGCGACCACAGCAGAATGTTCAGATGATCCTGATCTTTCTCCGCCTTGGTTGCCTGGGTAAGCTTGAGATAGAACACTTCACTGGCTTCAGGCCCCATCCCCCCGATGATGCCAAGTGTTTTTTTCATTGGGCGTTCTCCGGTTTGGGATAATACTTTGCAAACTTGCCAAACTGGCGGCGCAGCTGTTCTTTGACGATCAGGAAACGCAGCGGATTGTGCATTTCATCATAGCGGTATTCCAGCGAAGAAGAACTGCGTCCAATCTTCTCCAGATGTCTTGCCTTTTCCACAAGATCCTTGTCTTCGGTATACTTGAACGCAACGGCACTTGGAATCAGATGCCAGTAAGTCTCCTGCGTGCATACCTGCAGGTCCTCACCCGGATCCTCATACTTCTCCACAATCAGCTTAGCCAGATTCAGGCCGGCTCCGGTCATATAGTAATTGGAGCGGCCCTGGCGCAGATTGATCTCAAACACATAGAAGTTGCCGGTATTGCCGTCTTCCTTGATATCAAAGTTGGAGAAACCGGTATAGCCGATCGTTTCCAGCATCTTGCGGATCTTTTCCGCCACCGGGAATTTCGTGACGTCTTCGGTCACAATTGCCGCATGGTTGCCCAGGCCGGTCGGCGTATGTTCCTCAACCATCGTATGGCCAAGGCACATGGCTCTGACCTTGCCCTTGTTATCCGAGAAACAGGTCAGTACGCGCATATTGCTGTCACCGCCGGCAACCATCTTCTGCAGAATCATCTTGTCACTGTAGCCATGGCTGTAGATCGTTTTGACAATCTGTACAGATTCCTCAGGACTGTGGGAAACGTATACCTTGCGCATGCCCTCAAACTCATGCATGAAGTATTCTGAAGAAAAGGAAGGCTTGATGATGATCGGATAATCAAAGCCAAGCGCATCTGCCTGCACTTCTTCAAGTTCCACCGGGCCTGTTTTGACAACTGTCTTTGGATACGGAATGCCAAAGCGGTCACACTCCTGGTAGAATTCTGCTTTCTTCTGAATTTCCTGATAAATGGATTTTGGCGGCATCGGGCAGTGATAGCGCGGGAAGCGGTCATGCAGACGGATGAGCATATCCGCATAGCGGTCTGTGCATGCCATCAGATACAGCTCTCCATCCGGATGCGCCTTTTCAAAGTCCTGCAGCACCTGAATGACGGTCTCATCCTCTTCCAGATCCGGCAGGGCTGTATAGTGCAGAATGGAAGAATACATGGTTGGCGCCATCTTGTAGCGGCCAAAGCACCATGATTTCACGCCATATGCCTCATGAAACGCCCGGGCCAGGTTATAGCAGTTCAGATCAGCCCCGAGCATGACTGGAATAATATTCGTCATACTGCCTCCTTTTATTCCCCAAAGAACACTTTATGCCAGGTCAGGAATGTCCAGGCCGTCCAGATCTTTCTCTGGTTCATGGCTCTGCCATCCTTATGATCATTCAGCAGCTTCACAAGCTTGTCCGTATCAAAGTACTCATTGGCCACATCACTTGTGAAATCATCACGAATCTGCTTATACCACTTGTCCTCTTTGACCCACTCACGAATCGGCACCGGGAAACCCTTCTTCTTACGGAAAGCCCACTCCTGCGGAATCTTCGTGCTGGCAGCCTTGCGGAACACATACTTTGTATCAATATCATTGATCTTATAGTCAGCCGGAATCCGGGCAGCTTCTTCCACCACATAGCGGTCCAGATACGGCACGCGCAGCTCCAGAGAACTTGCACACGACATCTTGTCTGCCTTGAGCAGAATGTCTCCCGGCAGCCACAGATGGAAGTCGAGATACTGCTTCTTCTCCAGCTCCGAAAGATCCTTCACCTTATCATAGATCGGCTGGGTAATATCTCTCACGCCAGGTCCCTTGCGGTAGGCTGGCTTGAGAATGTCATACGCTTCCTTCTCAGAGAACACTCTGGCCTGGCCGATGAAGTAATCCTCCGGCCGGCCGGTGCTGGCCAGAATCATGTCATGGCCCTTGAAGTACGGCAGATGGCGGACCACATCCGCAGCCAGGATCCGCATCCCCTGCGGCAGACGCTTGTACTTCTTCATCATGTCATACTCGTCATACCACTCATAGCCCGCATAAATCTCATCGGCACCCTCACCAGACAGGACGACCGTGACGTGCTGGCGGGCAAGCTTGGCAAGGAAATACAGCGGTACACTGGAAGGATTGGACTGCGGCTCATCCATGTGATACTGAATATCCGCAAAAGCTTCCATGCATGCATCTCCATCCAGCTCCTGCCGGAAATTCTTCACATGCAATAGAGAACTCAGACGGCTTGCATCTTCTGTCTCATCAAAGTTCTTGGACGGGAAGCCGACCGAGAATGTATCTTCCGGCTTGAGTTCCTCTGTAATATAGGAAGAATCGACACCGCCGGACAGGAAGGAGCCTACCGGTACATCAGAGATGCGGTGTGCTTTGACAGTCTCTTCCACCCGCCTGACAATCTCTTCGGCAACATCATCCATCGATGCCGTTGTCTTCTTGGAAAAATCGATATCCCAGTACTGCTCAATGTGCATCTGGCCATCCTGGAAGATAAACCAGTGAGCCGGTTCCAGCTTGTAAGTTCCCTTGAAGAACGTTTCATCCATGGCGGAATACTGGAAAGTCAGATACGGACGCAGTGCATCAGGATTGACTTCCTTGTGCCAGGCAGGATGTTCCAGGAAGGATTTGATTTCAGATCCAAAGATCAGATTGTGATTGTCCAGGAAGGAATAGTACAGCGGCTTGATGCCGAAATAATCTCTGGCACCATACAGCCGGTTCTTTCTGGTATCCGCAATCACAAAGGCAAACATGCCGCGCAGCCGTTCAGCTAAGCCTGTTCCCCACTCTTCATAGCCATACAGCAATACTTCGGTATCGCATTTGGAATGGAAATGATAGCCCTTCTTCTTTAAGATCTCCTTGAGTTCCATGAAGTTGTAGATCTCACCATTGAAGACAACCACAACCGACTTATCCTCGGAAATCATCGGCTGGGCACCGGCTTCACTCAGATCGAGAATGGAAAGCCTGCGGAATCCCAGGGCAACGGCATCCTTGTCACTATTGCCATGGACCCAGTACCCTTCCATATCCGGTCCTCTGTGCCGGATGCGCTCCGACATCTTTTGAATCATATCTTCACGGCCATCATACATGCCCGTAAAACCTGCAAAACCACACATACAGGGAACCTCCTTTTGTAAAGTACAACTTATTATACGGCAGGCGTACTGGATGCGCCAACACCAATACCGCCAGAATAAAAACGGCAGTGTGCCGTTTTTACTCGCCAATGATCCAATTCAGCAGCGTATTGAAAATCGTCAGCAGAATGCTGGCAAGAAAAGCCGATCCAAAGCCATCCAGATAGCAGCCTGGCGACACACTGAGGGCAATGACCAGGATAAAGGCATTGATGAACAGTGAGAAGATGCCAAAGGACAGAATCGTCACCGGCAGTGACAGCACCTTCAGGATGGGTTTTAAGGTCGCATTGAGCAGAACCAGAACGAGTGAGGCAAATGCCATTGCCTCAGCACCGGAAAAGGAAATTCCACTCATTGTATTGTCAATCAGCCAGAGAGACAGAAAATTTACAAACCATCCAATCAGAAACTTACGCACGTACAACCTCCTTATGCATGCGGCTTGATCAGCCTCGATGCATATTTATAGACAAATAGCAGGACAGACGCGACAGTCACCACCGCACACAGAATACCAAAGACATTTGTTTTCTTCGATGATGCATCACTGCTGACATCCTCAGAAGTCGTCTTGGTCAGCGGGAACCTGCCCATTTCTTCCCCATTCATCGAAATCACAAGATAGCCGCGGCAGTCAGAAGCACTTGTCTCATCCATGACTTCAATGGAAGTTGTCAGGGCAGTCTCATCTGCATCCTTGGCCATCAGCACCGAAAGATCTGAACTCAAAGCAAAGCTCACATGCACATTGGTGCCATTATCCATGATATCCAGCTCTTTGGTACCGACCGCATCCTTTGTGATGGCAACACTCTTGAAGTTGTTATAGCCATCATCCAGCAGCTTTGTCAGATCAGAAAAAGCAGTTTCTTCACTGTCTGCCTGCATGACCGCAGCCGTTAAGCGCGTCCCGTCTCGGGAAGCACTGGCCACTGCCGAAACACCCGTATCATCCTGCCAGTAATAATAGCCATCCAGACCGTCATAGGAAAACACATCCCGTGATACGGTTGCATCATCCGACAACGTATACGAAGATGCCCCATAGAGATCTTTGGCATTGGTATCCAGCGCAGCACCAAGCAGGCCCAGATCATGGGCAGTTGTCACCTGGGCATCATCTGCTGCCCCCGTCACATTGGCAAAAACAGTCTTGGTCATCGACAGGGCAGCGGCCTTGTTATTGAGCAGCTTCACACCGTCTTCGCCAAGCAGTGACAGCGCATAAGACGCATCCTGATAGCCGCCAAGCATCGCCTGTGCCCGCAAATCAGCCACTGCATAGCTCTTCTTGTTTTCCAGACCGGCAGACATGTCAAAGCTTTCATCCTTGCTCAAAAACGTCACTTTCTCTTCTGTACTGTCATATGATGCCAGCACATTCATGGCAATGGCCATGGCCCCGGCAGGCACCTGTGTCTGGCTGTCTTTTTCATACAGCACCGACCCGCTGCCAGTATCCATCAGCACGGCATGGCCGCTGGCGATTTCCATATCATCCGCATGCACCGGCAGAAACGTTAAAAGGCATGCCGGAATCAATACTGCTGTGATCCAATTCTTCATATGCATGCCTTTTATTATAATCAGTTTTATGCGCGGCGGGCAATACGCAGCAGACGCAGTGAGTTCAGCACACACAGCATCGCCACACCCGTATCCGCAAAGATCGCCATCCACATGTTGGCAATGCCAAAGGCACCAAGTACCAGACAGGTCAGCTTGACGGCAATGGCAAAGACGATGTTCTGGTTGGCAACCTTCAGAATGCGGCGGGATGCCTCAATGGCAAGCGAAATCTTGGCCGGATCATCATCCATGATGACCACATCCGCAGCTTCAATCGCCGCATCAGAGCCAAGCGCACCCATGGCAATGCCCGTATCCGCAGCAGCCAGCACCGGCGCATCATTGACGCCATCCCCGACAAAGGCTGTCACACCCTGGCCATGAATGGCCTGCACACGCGCCACCTTATCCGCCGGCAGACATGCCCCATAGGCATGGTCCACGCCAAGCTCACTGCCAGCCAGATCCGTGATCGCCTGATTGTCACCAGAGACAATCATGACCTTTCTGCCCATGGCATGCAGATCAGAAACAGCTTTCTTTGCGGTCGGCTTGAGCTGATCGCGCAGCACAAGAGCACCAAGATAGACATCATCACGGGCCACATACACAAGCGTACCGGGTTCATTGACTTCCTGGAAGGCAATCTGATGATCCTGCATCAGTCTGGCATTGCCTGCCAGCAGTGCATGTCCCTTGTACGCAGCAGATAGACCGCGGCCGGCAATCTCACTGACATCAGAAAGATCGCTCTCCTGAATGGTGCCTTTCCAGGCAGCTTTGATGCCCCTGGCAATCGGATGGTTGGAATAATATTCCACAGCACTGGCAGCCTCAAGAATTTCATCCTTGTTTTCACCAACGACCTTTTCCACGGCGAATACACCGCTGGTCAATGTGCCGGTTTTGTCCATGACAACATTCTCGGTTTTGGCAAGTGTTTCGATCAGATCAGCACCCTTGACCAGAACACCGCGTGAACTCAGGCCGCCAATGCCGGCAAAGAAGCTCAGCGGAATGGAGATCACAAGCGCACATGGACACGAAATAACCAGGAATGTACAGGCACGGTAGATGCCTTCCTGCACACCATAGCCCATCAGCGATACAACAGTCGCGGTCACAACCGCAGCACCGACAACAGCCGGCGTATAAATCCGTGAGAACTTCGTGATGAAGTTTTCCGCCTTGGCCTTGTGGGCATCACTGTTTTCCACCAGATCCAGAATTTTTGCGACGGTGGAATCACCATACGCCTTGGTTACTTTGATTTCCAGCACACCGTTTTCATTGATGGAGCCAGACAACACCGTATCGTTGACATCCACATCCACCGGTCTGCTTTCACCCGTCAGGGAAGCTGTGTTCAGCGAGGCAGTGCCTTCGACTACCACGCCATCCAGCGGCACTTTCTCACCCGGCTTGACCTGGACAATATCACCAGGCTGCACCGTGGCAGGATCCACCCTGACCCAGTCATCTGCCTGTTTGACCATGGCATAGTCAGGACGGATCGCCATCAAAGAGCCGATGGATTTACGGCTGTGGTCAACAGCAAGATCCTGGAAGAATTCACCGATCTGATAGAACAGCATGACACCGGCTGCTTCCTTGAAGTCACGCAGATAAATGGCCGCAAAGGTCGCAACTGTCATCAGGAAGTGTTCATCGAACAGTTGGCCATGGCCAATGCCGCGGAATGCCTTGAGGATGACATCATAGCCAAGAATCAAATAGGAAGCCAGGCCAAAGATGATGGCAGCTGTGCCATGCATGACAAGAGACAGCACAAACAGAATGGCACCCGCAATCAGGCGGATGATCATCTTCCGGTTGTCATCTTCCTCCTCTGCTTCCTCTTTTTCTTCCTTGTGTTCGTGCAGAGCGGACACGCTGGCATCTGGTTCCATGCCGGCAACAACATCGCGCATCTCCTTTTCAATGCGCACTGCATCTTTGACATCCGCTTCATAGCTCAGCCGGCTGTTCATGAAGTCCAGTGCCACATTTGAAATGCCGTCAATACCAGAAATCTTCTTTTCCAGCCTGGCAGCACAGTCGGCACAGTCAATATCTTTCACTGAGAATACATAGATTTTCTTCTGCACATCACCTTTGTCCACAATGCGGGCATCCGGTTCTTCATGAGCAGCAATCTCACGCACTTCCTTTTCAATGCGGTCATTGTCCTTTGGATCACACGTATACTGCAGCGACTCCTTCAGAAAGGACAGACGCACATCCTGAATGCCATCAATCTTCTGAAAGCTTTCTTCCAGCTTGTCAGCACAATCCTGACAGTCAATGCCGGTAATGGCGAACGACCGCCTGATGGTTGTTGCCGCATCCTTGATGTCTGCCTCCGGCTCAACATCCATGATGGTCTTTTTGATCACAGAAAGCAGTTCCTTCTGCTTTGCAGGATCACAGTCATAGCGCAGCGTATGGGACATGAAGGACAGTGATACATTATCCAGCCCTTCGATGCCGGCAACAGCACGCTCTACCCTGGCAGCACAGTCTGCACAGTCGGTTGTCACATCCAGCTTATATGTCTGATCTTCATGTACGCTCATATTCGTATCCTCTTATCTCTTTATGCCAAACAGTTGAACAACTGTTCATATGTAAAGTATAGTCTTTCTATCCTGATCGTCAATATGAAAAATGCCGGCATCACGCTTTGCCAGCATCCACATGAATCTTGGGATCTGTTTTCTTGATCCGGTCATTATAGCGCAGCAGTTCCTGGCCAAGGTATTCAACGCCATACAGCATGGAAACACCGCTTGTCAGATCATAGGTCTGCGGCAGTAAATACCGCTGCATGACGATGGGAAGCACTGCCTCAGCAAGAGAAGCAAGCGTGGAATCCGGATTGCCGGTCATTACCAGAATATGGCTGCCGTATTTCTGATTCAGCATTGCCTGTTGGACCATTTCCCGGTTTTCACCGCTTTCTGAAAGTATCAGAATCAAATGTTTCTCTGTATTGCCAAGCTGGGGCGGATAGAAGACATCAGTGACGGCTGTGGCATAAAAACCGGCATTGGACAGATAGCGGGCTGCATACATCGCCAGCGCACCGCAGTTGCCGCACCCCATGACCGTCACGGCATCACTTTCACAAATCATTTTCACTGCTTTCTGCCAGGCATCATTGTTTTTCTGAATCAGATCAATTGTTGTCTGCAGGGCAGAGACCATATAGCCGGCACATGTGTTTTGATCCGGCATCTGCTGTTCATATGCCTGAATCCGGCTTAAAAACACAGGATAGGATGCACAGCCAAGCTTCTTGTACATCCGTGCCACCGTTGCCGTGGATGTACCGGTTTCCTGGGCAAGCTCACGGATATTCATCTGTACAGCCTGGGCAGGATGCTCAATGACATACTTGAACACACCGCTCTCATTCTCGTTCAAAGAAATAATCTGTGTATAACCAAATAACATACAGGCATCTTATGCCGGTTCCCGGAAAAATGCAAACAGGAAGAGTCATGCGGCGGAATGCTTGACGCATCCACCGGCGGCATGTATTCTCCCAGTAAAAAGAAAGGATAGTCAATCATGATTGAACGCAACTTTCATACCCATACAAGCCGCTGCGGCCATGCCGTCGGCACAGATGAAGAATATGTACAGGCTGCCATACAGGCAGGCGTCAGCGTACTTGGCTTTTCGGATCACGCTCCTTACAAGGATCCCGAGCCAACCGAACGCATGAATATAGAGCAGGTGGATGATTACTTTTCCTGTATCGAAGCATTGAAAAAGAAATACCAGGACCAGATTGAAATCCATGTCGGCATGGAAGTGGAATGCTATCAGAGTGAGTGGGAAACATTAACACAGTGGCGCCAGCGCAGTGAATACTGCCTTCTGGGCCAGCACAATCTCAGCTATGGCGGCAAAAGCTCCTATGATCTGACCACAAAGAAAGAGCTGGACATGTATACCGACCAGCTGGAATATGCATGTGCGCACAATCTGTGTGACTATATTGCCCATCCGGATGTATGCATGTGGAGCTATCCGGTGATCGATGAAAGTGTCAGACAGATCGCCCAAAGGATCGCGGATATCGCCAATACATATCACATCCCGCTGGAGCTCAACTGCGGCTCTGGTGTCCGCCAGGGAATGATCAAATACCAGGATGGATACCGCTATGCCTATCCGGTCCGCATCTTCTTTGAAGAATTTGCAAAGAAGAACTGTGACATCATCATTGGCATGGACATCCATGATCCAAAGCTCTTTCTGACAGATGAATACCTCAGAAGAGCACTGTCTGTCATTGAAGGACTCAACTGTCACATTCTCGACAAGTATGATCTGATCAGCGAAGCATCCCGCCGCAAGAAGTTATTCTTCTGAAAGAAGGATGCTTTTTTGCGCAGTGCGTGCTGTCTGCCTGTGCTATAATCTCACCGCTAAAAAGGAGAACAGGCATGAAAAGAACAATCACAGCTGCCATCGTATCCGCAGGTCTTGTGCTGAGCGGCTGTTCCAGGAAAACATCCATCCGTTTTGGAACCGCACCTGAAGGCGGTGTCTATTACAGCTTTGGCGCAGAGCTTGCCAGACTGGTTACAGAACAGGATCCTGATTACCAGATCAGTGTGCGCTCTACCGCCGGATCGGCAGCCAACCTGCGTCTGCTTTCAGAGGGATATATTAAAGCCGGCATTGCCCAGTCTGATCTGATCAATGAAATGTATTACGATGCAGACAGTGCCGATACCGACAATGCAAAGACATATTCTGCCATTGCCTCTTTGTACATGGAAGCCGTCCAGATCGTGGTGCGCAGTGATTCTGATATTCATACGCTCTTTGACCTGCAGGGAAAGAAAGTTTCCATCGGGCAGGAAGAAAGCGGCACGGAGCGCAATGCAAAGGAGCTGCTGGATGCGGCCGGCCTGCAGGAAGGTGATGTCACCACATTGAATTACGATTATGAAGATGCCATGGATCATCTGCTGAACAAGGACATCGATGCGATGTTTGTGACTGCAGGTGCACCGGCTGACATCATCGAAGAACATCAGGACGAAATCCGCCTGCTGTCTCTGGATGAAGACATGGTCAATCACATTCTTGCCCTGGCACCGGGTCTGGAAGCTGTGACGATTCCATCAGATACATATGGAAGCCAGGATGCAATTCAGACCGTTGGTGTGCGGTCTGTACTTGTGGCATCCAATGAAGCTTCATCAGATCTTATCTATCTCATGACAGAAACTCTCTTTGCAAAAACAGAAGAGCTGCAAAGCATTGTCAGCGCAGACCTGCAGCTGGATCCTGCAGAAGCCGTAAAAGGCATCACAATCCCATTCCATGAAGGGGCCTTGAAATGGTATGAAGAACATGACATTGATACCGAGGTGGCAGGATGATCTCACTGACACTTGACCGCTATCAGACCATGGCCGTGGCTGTGATCGTGCTTGCCTTTGGATCCTGGCTGAAAAAGAAGATTCCGCTGCTGGAGCGTTTCTGTATCCCTTCACCCGTTGCCGGCGGTCTGGTTTTCTCCATTCTCACCTGCATCCTGTATGTATCAGGCATTGCCGAAATCTCCTTTGACAGCTCCTTAAGCGAAGTGGCAATGGTGCTCTTCTTTACTTCAGTCGGCTTTCAGGCAAACATCAGGGTTCTCAAAGAAGGCGGAAAAGATCTGTTTCTCTTTCTGGTTCTCGTCATCATTCTGATCACTGCCCAGAATGGCGTGGCAGTCGGGCTTTCCCGCCTGCTGCATATTGATGCCCTGATCGGCCTTTGCACGGGATCCATTCCTATGGTTGGCGGACACGGCACAGCCGGTGCCTTCGGACCCGTGCTGGAAGATTTCGGCATCACCGGAGCCACCACGATTGCGACCGCAGCTGCCACCTTCGGTCTGATCATGGGATCCTTAATGGGCGGACCATTGGCAAATGGTCTGATCACCAAAAAGCATCTGCAGCCTAAGGATGATGCAGCCCATCATGAAACCTTCCAGGAAACCCTCAAAGGCCTTGAGAACTATCCCAATGCCGTATTTGCATTAATTGTCTGTGCCGGCATCGGCACCATTCTTTCCTGGCTGCTATCCAAAACAGGCATGACATTTCCCATCTACATCGGGGCAATGATTGCGGCTGCCATCTTCCGCAACATTGCCGAAATCTCCGGCAAATTCACCATCCACATGGAAGAGATTGACTCCTTTGGCAGCATCTGCCTTTCCATCTTCCTTGGCATTGCCATGATCACACTGAAAATCTGGCAGCTGGCAGATCTTGCCCTGCCGCTGGTCATTCTGCTGATTGGCCAGACCGCACTGATGTTTGTGTATGCGCGGTTCATTGTCTTCAAATGCATGGGCAGTGATTATGACGCCGCCGTGATCGCGGCAGGTGTGTGCGGGTTTGGCATGGGTGCCACCCCGAATGCCATGGCAAACATGCAGGCAGTCAGCGAAAAGCATGGTGAAAGCATCAAGGCATTCCTGCTCATCCCGATTGTCGGATCCCTGTTTGCGGACTTCATCAACTCACTCATCATCACGATTTTCATCAATCTCATATAGAAAATACGGACTATCAATGAAGACAGCCCGTTTTTTTGATACGCTTAAACACCGCAATCATCCTATAATAAAGGAAGATGTTTTGATCGCATCACAAGGAGGCAAAATTATGTGCACATGTGCTACATACACAACAAAAGATCATTATTTTGGCAGAAACCTGGACCTGGAATTTTCCTATCAGGAATCTGTCACCATCACCCCGCGCAATTTCCCACTGCCTTTCCGCACCAAAGACACGCTGACAAACCACAAGGCATTGATTGGCATGGCCTTTGTCTGCAATGGCTATCCTTTGTACTATGATGCCACCAATGAAGACGGTCTTTCCATGGCCGGACTCAACTTCCCAGGCAATGGTTATTTCCCGGAACCTTTACATGATGGAAAGGATGAAATATCGCCATTTGAATTCATTCCATGGATTCTTGGCCAGTGCGCCACAGTTTCTGATGCCGAAAAGCTGCTTGCCAGCATTCGCCTCGTCAGCATTCCTTTCTCCAAAGAACTGCCGATCACGCCATTGCACTGGATGATCACGGACAAGGAAAGATCCATCGTCGTTGAATCAACAAAAGACGGCCTGCATGTCTATGACAACCCGGTTGGTGTGATGACCAACAATCCAACCTTTGACAAGCAACTGTTCCGTCTGAATGATTATCGGAATGTTTCCGCTGCTTCTCATCCATCCACATTTGGAAAGATTGACCTGGATGAATACAGCCGCGGCATGGGCGGAATCGGCCTGCCGGGCGATCTGTCATCTGGATCCCGCTTTGTCAAAGTGGCATTCACAAAGCTGAACTCCGTATCCAAAGAGGATGAAAACTCCTCCGTCAGCCAGTTCTTCCATATCCTTTCTTCTGTGGAACAGCAAAGAGGCTGCTGCGACCTCGGTGATGGCAAATATGAAATCACCATCTACTCCTCCTGCTGCAACATGGACAAAGGCATTTACTACTACCGCACCTATGACAACAGCCAGATCTCAGCTGTTTATATGCACCATGAAAATCTGGATGCAGATAAGCTGGTCAGCTATCCATTGGTCACAAAGCAGCAGATCAACAACATTAACTAAGGAAAAGGGCCTGTAACAGTTGCTAATGATGAATTAGCTCTGTTATGGGCCTTTTTTGTTTTCTTTTGTATTATCTTTACCAAGACTTATTCAGCAGAGTCATTTCTATGCATGAATGGTTTATATCAAAGCATTATTAAAACAGTTCTTTGCCTTTTCTTATCTTTCAGATCATTTTTTGCTCTATTTTCTGATCAGCTCATCATATTGTGAGGAACTGCAGCCATTCGTCGGAGTCTCCAGCTATGGTATTTACGCAGATTATATCCCAGACATACCATAAGAAATTCCATTTTCACGGTTTTCAATCCTCTTCTGTGGAAACGGTCAAATCCCATATCTTCTTTGATTGCTGCAAAAGCTCCTTCTGCCTGTTCGCTGCGCATTACCTTCAGCTTTATACCATGTTCTGTATCCAGTTGTTTTCTGGCTTCTGCTTTCAGCTCTTCTCCAACGACATTAATTCCTACTTCCTTGTAGC
>NZ_JALBUR010000042.1:0-13458 GCF_033971865.1 Grylomicrobium aquisgranense
CTCTTCCCTACGGCAAAGAACGCTCTTACCCGTTCACCCTCACGGACCGCAGTAGGCTTAGCTCTCGGCGTGGCAGTGGCCTTCGCCGGCAAAGGCTTTTCACCTTCACTAGGGTTCTACTTCATACACTTTCATGTTTTCCATCCAGTTCTATCCTTTCTTGGATTACTTTGACAACGCACTATTGCGTTTCTGTATGAGTGTGACTGCCCGTCACACAAAAAAGCACCGTCACCACGATGCTAATTCAAAAATATTGCTGTCATCCGCAGCAAACCTGTCTTTGCTTAGGGAACCCTTCTTTTATCACTTTTGAAAAATGCTCCAGGCTTTTTTGCTGTTCCCATCGAGTACGATCTGTTTTTGAAACCTTCTCAATTATCGCTGTTTGTGTAGTTGCGGAATAAACGATGATGCCATCACATATATCTGATTCCCGAGAAT
The DNA here is from genome assembly GCF_033971865.1 of Grylomicrobium aquisgranense. Taxonomy (NCBI): domain Bacteria; kingdom Bacillati; phylum Bacillota; class Erysipelotrichia; order Erysipelotrichales; family Erysipelotrichaceae; genus Grylomicrobium; species Grylomicrobium aquisgranense. The sequence goes on from NZ_JALBUR010000042.1 coordinate 445, forward strand.
AAGCATAGCGATAAACATCGCCATTCTTCTCCAGCAACTTATACCACCAATACATACTGCTCTCCTTCTGCATTTGACCGGGTTGATTACAGTTTGTCGAATGCAAAATACAACAAACTGTGGTTTTGCTTACAAAAGAATTCTGTCCTGTATTTCTTACTTTTTCAAGAGATAGTGTCAATTGGTATTCAATCGTTACCTTTATCACGATGAAATTTGCAGCCACAAATAATCGTTCTTATACGCAGAGAACTGACTGGCAAGTGCCACCCATCGCCAGACGGAAAATTCTTATCTGTCTGCCGTCGTCCGACAAATGGCGTCATTCAAATTTACCGATGAATACAATGAAACCGGGCATTGCCCGGTTGTCCTCTTCGAATCATGTCCGACAGTTCTGTCGGGCATGATTCCTTACCCTGTTTTAAGAGATTTTGACAGAATTTGGCCTCACCTCTTCACTTACAGGGGATATTTCATTACCCTGTGTATCGAAGGATCCAGACCCAGCCATCATCCCAGTATTTGCCTACTGAGATCTCATTGCCAGTCTGATCTCCTGACTGTCGGCCGAATGTTGTGCCATTTTCATCAATGTGAGCTCCGACACTCATGTCATTACCAAGATAAATCTCTGTATGGTTCACCGCTAGCATGACATCTCCTGCTGCAAGACTTGCTTTTGAAAATGGAATCATGGTGAATCCATTGGCCGGGAAGTTATACTGCATCGATGTTGTGTTGTTGGTAAGACCAACCGGCACGCCTGCTGCATGGAATGCTGCAGACACAAATGAAGAGCAGTCATAGTCCGGTCCATATCGATTGATCTGTGAGTAACCGTGATCTGGATCATTGGCAATAGCCACAGCCCAGGCCAGGGCATTGCTGATAACTGAGCCATCTGAAGGCAGAACTATTGGACCAGTGGCACCGCTGCCATTGCTGCTGAAGTCATTTCCTTTCTGCTGCATATCGGCAGCGATATCTTTGATTCGTGATCTGCCATAGAGATCTACAGAATATCCGGTTCTCTCCTGGAGCTCATCCATAATGGCACCAAACTGATTACTACCTGCAGCAGGATTAAAGGAGTTCATGTATTCATCCATGGATAAATCCTTTGTACAAATGTTCTGGCCTGTATCCACATAGTGGTATAAAGAGACAGCCTCTGCAAGCCAGTAAGCTGAATAGTCTGCAGGAGAATAGTCCTCGAAATCCATATAGACATTTGTGTACCATTCTGCAGCTCTTTCATCACTGTGATCAAATAGGTCCGCAAACCATACCTCCGCCCTTTCCTTCAGCCAGTCTGCATACAGCACGGGTGCTGCGGCCGCTGCAGCTGCAGTGATAACGATCAGACACGGTGCAATCAGAAACGTGATCAGATATCCAGTGAAGAGTTTCATCAGTCCTTTGCCGGTTATCCTGATCCCTTCTGACATATCTGCCCTGCCAGTCATCAGTTCAATTAGTCTCATAGAAACATTGCACCCATCTCAGCAAGTTCATTCCTGGTAGGCGTGACGTGAATTGTAATTCTTCTCTGGCCGCCAATGATCATCAGGGCATCACCCTGGCCGAAGTTTTCTATCCAGTAGGCTTCATTCTCGTTAATGGACTCCAGCTTGTTCAGATCGTTGGTAGCATCATGGTTCATTCCCAGGACAATCTTGTAAGCAGAGTTATTAAAAATAGCTTTGCCATCAGTGATGATCCGGCTGTCTGCAAAGTCATGCGGCTCCTGCGTTCCAATTACCATGACGTTCTTATATTTTCTGGAACGTCTGACAAACTGTGAAAGCAATCGGGAAGTATTGCCTCTGTGAATCAGAGCATGTGCTTCATCGACCACAAAAGCTGACTTGTACGAGTCATCCAGGCAAAGAGTCCAGCTGTAGCCGAACATGATGTAGTACAAAGCGTTTTGCAGCTCTTCAGAAGAATCAAACAGCTTCTTTGTACCAAATGACACAATCATTCTGCCACTTGGATTAAGCCGGATTGTTGTATAGCCATTCAGATACTCGCTCCATTCATTCAACACACGCTGCATCTTCCGCTTCAGTTCATTGAGATATCTGAGATTCTCCTCCTCACCTGCCAGCTCCTTTCTTCTTTCGATCTCTTCTGAAAGCACCTGATCAAAAGTAGAAAAGGTTGGCATATCTTCATAGGTCTTGGATCGGAAGGAAGCCCAGCTGCCAGACGCATCCGGACAGATTCCAACTTTGGCATAACTTTTTTTGACCAGCATACCGACAAATGACAAAGCATCTTCTGAAAGAGCCGGAAATAAAAATTTGAGGACATTGCCAACGTCCTCAATCACGTAATTCACTGCCAGTTCTGTATCCCACATTCTGCTCTGATCTTCACTATCATCATCACTGCTGATCGGCTTCAGGTCAAACACATTGATCCGATTCTCTTTCTGTCCCCAGCTGATATAGGTGCCACCATACTTTCTTGTCAACTGCTCGTTTTTATTTTCCGGGTCTATCCAGATAGTCATGACTTTATTCTTAATCATCTGGCGGATGATCAAAGACATGGCAGTTGTCTTTCCGGATCCGGCAGCACCAGTCACAATCACGTTGCCATTCAGCCGGTTGGCATATCTAGCCTGCTTTGGTTCGTTCAGGTAATAAAACACATCAAAGATGATCTTACCGTGATTCTGCAGTTCTTCGCCAAAGAGAAATCCTTTGGGATCGTTCAGTGTCTCATAGACCCAGGGATACAGCCCGGCAACGCCCTCAGAAGTCAAAGGGACGCCGATGTTTTCCTCGATGGTGGAATTCATGCCTGACGTGAGAAAAAGCGGTGTGGCGAGCTTAAACAACTGTTCCTGTAGCAGCAAACCATCAGTCACAGAGAATCCTCTTACCTTCAGTCTTGCTTTCAGCTTGTCACGCTCATCCTTTAGTTCTGTTGGATCATCAGCGGAAATCTGGAAGATAATGGTCAGATTGTGTGTCCGATCATTGAGATTGATCACTTCATTGATATATTCCTGCTGGCTTTCCAGTTCCGTCAGGATCTTTCTTTTTTCCGTTTCATCATGTGTCTTATCATATCTGCGCTTCTTGTCATTGATATCCTTTGTCAGGATCTTCTGCATATTCAGATCCGACTTCTGAAGTTTGACATACAGCTTGATGGAAGGATCATTGAGGAACTCACACAGCAGGCCAAGCGCATACAATGGCGGAAGTGAGGTAACCAGGATATTCTCAATGTACTTATCTCCTATCATCATGTATTTTGGGAGAACCTTCAATCCAGTTGGAGCAAGCTTTGATTTCTCAATCATGTTGGCAGATGGCTTCACATTGATGACCGGATCTCCCCAAGCGGTGAACATCTCTATTGTATCAATCTCTTTATAGGCATCGTCCGCTGCACTGTATTCCATTTTTGTGTTCAGATACGAAAACAAGCCGCGTGAAAAAACGTAATCGTTGATCAGACTGTTCTCAAAATAAAAAGATATCAGTGAATAGTAATCCCTGCGGTTCAGCTGCTTTGGTGAAAATCCAGCATTATTCCAGAGGCGGAAAAGATCTGCATAATCCTTCTCCAGGATCTTTTCATTCTCATTGCGGATCAAAACAAAGAATTCTTTTTCTCTGTGAGTCTTTGAGAAATCAGAATATTTATCCATATCTGCTGCAATCATCTTTCTGCAGGCCGAATCAGATTCATTATCCCGTTCTTCCCTCAGATCATTTACCCAGTGGTCTACATTGACTGGTGACTGCACAAACTCAAACCAGATAGTGCTTGGAGCAGAATTCAGACAGAGCCGGATGCCTTCCACAAACTGTCTCTGTTCGGCTGTCTGATCGATAAAGATATTGTTCGGTGTAAGCTTTATACCCTTTATTACCGCTTTAGAGCCGTTTCTGGCAACGATTACGCTGTCTTCGGTCACTTGCTTAATATCCATCCATCGAAGCGTTGTAGACACCTTTTTGCGCATTCTGGCAGCATTCTTCTTTGCCGCATCAAGCTCGCGTTTCTCACACTTTTCAATGTGCGTCATTCTTCTATTCTTTCTCATTGTCTTCTTTATAGATCCCCTCCCAGAGATAGTTCTTCCTTGCTTTGGCAAACCGGATCAGCACCTGCAGAAGCACCATATTGTTGTGATATACTCCACCAGTTGGCAGTGTAATCACATAGCAGAGTGCACCAGGGATAAACATTGTCACCACTGCCGGCAGGCTGTGGCCATGCAGGACGCTGATGTACAAAATCAAAGAAAGTGCTGACAGAGACGCTCCTGTCAGCACAATTACTAGATCAATGATCCGGTATCTGTTTCCGATCAGCCGGCCATTCTTAAAGTTTTTCGGCGCATTAAAGCGCAGTCCATAATCATCCATAATTTCCTTTCTCAACATAAAAAAGACTCACCTGCTGTATGCAAATGAGTCTTCTCAAATTGATTCGTCAGTCTGTGATGCTTTCAGCAGCTTTCTGGCCTGCAACAACACCGGAGCCAATAGCCCAGGAGTTCATCATTGCAGTCATGGAATCTGCACCATTTGCACCGCCGACAACAGATCCGGCACCATACAGGTTGGTGATTGGATTGCCAGACTTATCCAGGATCTGCATGTTCTCATTGGCTTTCAATCCACCAAGAGTTGTGCAGAAACGAGGTCTCTGTTCAACGACATAGTATGTGCCGCCTGTTGCAAGTGCAACCGGGTTTTCCTTGCCAAATGCATCTGTTCCAGATGCGCAGTCAGAATTATACTGATCAACTGTTTTCTGCAGTTCATCCGCATCAATGCCCATGGTCTTGGCAAGAGCAGACAGATCTGTACCGGAAGCCAGTACCGGCTTGCCGTCATTTTCAATGCTTTCCCACTTGGTCAGATCATCTGCGGATGCAACAAGCTTGTCTTCCAGTGACTTCTGTACATAGGTCTGCCATGCATCCTCATCCATGACGAGATACAGAATCTTGTCATCCTGAGCGACTGTGGCATTGGTAATCTCAGCAAGAGTGCCGGTTTCCTTTACAACTCTGTCTCCCTTTGTGTTGACATAGATTGCACCATGCCCATTGGTTGCAGCTGTAGAGCTTGCTGTAGCTGCCAAAGCTCTGCCAGGAACGGTTTCAACACCCTGCGGATAGACTTTGACAAGATCAAGGTTAATGGTATCTGCACCGACATCTGTGCCCAGGTTCAAGCCATCACCCAGATCGGTTGTTCTGCCATAGAACATGTATCCATTCAGGGAATCCGGCAGCATCTTTGTATTGGCACCGAAGCCGCCTGCGGCATCAATGGTGGCCTTTGCGGTGATATCAATCTTGCCTTTGCTGTCTTCGCATTCCACACCGGTAACAGCACCGCTGTCATCAGTTAACAGCTTGGTGGCTTTGGTTCCTAACAGGAGCTGGCCGCCGAGATTTTCGAAGTTATCAGTCATGACTTTGAAGAACTCATAGCTTCTGCCGACAACACCAATCTGTCTCTTGGCAGAGTGATCCGGATACTGTGTCTGAGCAACATCATATGGCACCTTCATGTCATCAATGAGCCAATCAACTGTAGAGCCAATGGTTTCTGTGATCATCTTGACAAGCACTGGATCATTCTTGTTCAGACCGATCCGCATGATATCATCATACGCAAGCTCAGGGGAATCATTTTCCTCACCAAGCTTTTCTTTCTGGAACTTGGAGCCGGTTGCGATCAGTGTGCCGGCATTGCACATTGTATCGCCGCCGACCATGTCATTCTTTTCAATCAGAATGACGGACTTGCCCATGGAAGCAGCCTTGGTTGCTGCAGCCATGCCACCACCGCCAGCGCCAATGACAACAATGTCAGCGCTCATTTCTCTGGTTTCAGAGTCTTTTTCAGTTTCGACATCGGTATTGAATGCTGTGCCATCCGGATCCACATCTTTCAGGGCATCACGGCAGGCTGATTCAATGCCAACAGTAGTGACAGTTGCACCGGATACGTTGTCAACACTGAAAGTGTTGTTATCAACCATATCCTGTGGAACCTTAGCAACCGCAACATCGCCAATACCCTGTGTTTCAGTGTTGGATGTTACCTCAACATCTGTCAGCTTATTATCCTTGACAGTAACACTGACAGAAATAGGACCGTTATTGCCAGTACCGGTTCCTTCGTAGACACCATCTGGAATACTTACAGGTGTCGTGGTGGCAACTGCTGTGCTGCTGCCAGAACAGCCAGCAAGCATCGCTGCGCACAGAAAAGCAGAAAGCAATCTTCTCTTCTTCATGATAATCTCCTCTCTCCCTGTACATCCTATTATGATTTTTTTCACAAGCTAATCAAGGTCAGATCCTGAAATAATATTCCTTTTTTCAGGATTTGAAATGATCATATTTTTCTATATTTGACGACGAATCGAAATATCAGCATATATTTCCAGATTATTTTGTCATAGGATACTCGCATTCTAAGAATTCATGATATATGAGAATCCATATACTTCTTTCCTGATTCCACAAGATTCTTGTGCTTCATCATCACCCTGCCGAACTCTTTGGACAGCTTTCTGTCCTGCGCAGCATTGACTGCATTATGATAATCAGAAAAAGATGATCCTGCAGCACTTTTAAGTGTGCCCAAATTAGTCTGTGCCTTGATTCTGGCCCGCTGCTCTTTGGAGTTGAAAATCCGGGCTGCAGATCTTTGATACATATGTGAGGCAAAGGTAGTTGCCATAGCACCGCTGCGGGAAGACGGTGCAATCCGTCCAAGAAGACTGTCTGGAGAAGTCACACGTCCATCACTGTATTGCGCAATGCCCTGTGAGCTAACTCCGATAGATATGCCATCATTTGCATCTGACTGCCTTGCGGCATTCACTGACATATTATTTGCTGACAATCCATTGCTCTCTGGAATTGCCTCACCTGCTGTCTCATAGGAAGGAGCTACGTTCTCAGGAAAGCTACTTGCAGCCATGTTATTTCCACTATCACTGCTGTCATACAAAGATCCGCTGCTGAAAGGTACAGCAGTACCGGCATTATAAGTTCCTGAGGATTCATGAAGCGCACCAGATCCTCCTGAAGAATCACCTCCGGGCTTTCCTGCAGGACCGCCAATCGAGCCAATCGCATTCACCACTCTGTCTGTTTCCTGTGCCAATTCACTTCTCTGATCGGCATTCACTGGATTCAGTGATCTTGCGCCAAGCATCCGGCCAGCACTATAGAACCCTGCTGCCCCAGCCGTCTTTACTTTGCCACCCAGTGCAGTGGCAGCACCTACAGCTGTATTGATCCCCGCCATGGTGATCTGTGTGCCCTGGCCCAGTGCTACTGCTTGCTGCATCAGTTGCATGCCAGTTTGCGCACCCGTGTCACCGCCAAGCAGCTGCGCAATCCCGCCAGGTGCTGTCATAATGCTGAAAAGTGCTCCAATGAAAATAATGCCTTTACCAATGCCGTTGAAGCCATCCGGAATATGCGTCGCAATTGCCATGGCAATCCAGATTGAAACCATCTGAAAAAACGATGTCAGGAAGTCGGACATACATAAACGAAACCACAACGATGGTGCATTGTCATTGGGATCCACCAAACCAGATAAGGCATACGGAGCAAGCACAATCTTCAAAAACAGACCTACAAGTCTGGTAACAATCTGAATCCCAACAAACAACATTACGTAAGAAGTGATTGCTCCCAGCAGCATGATCCAGGCAAGATTTTCTGTATTGGGAATGTACTTGTACTCATTCCCGTCTTTCTCATTGATCTTTGCTAATGCCAGGTAATCAATTGCCTTCTGTCCGTCCGGAATATCACTGATTGAGATCTCATTACTGGTATCAGAGAAATCTGTCAGGCCAGAGCTGATAATGATATCAGATGGAGTAATATCCTCTGTACCTACCATGGATGGAAATGTAGTTGCTGCAGAAGAAGCAAACGAACTCAGCATTGGCATCAGGACCGGTACCAGTGACAACACAAGACCAATTGCCAGAACTCTCTGGATCAGAGTGGATCCATCTATCTTCTGGATCGTGTCATCAATAAATGACGACTTAAACAGCATCACCAGCAGTCTGAAGAGAATGAATAAACCGGTGACGGAAAGAACAACCGTATAGAAATCCCAGATCCAGGAATTGCTGCCAGTTCTGCCTTCCAGATGAAGATTAAACAATGCAAGGATTACTTTGTAGATCATATCTGAAAGCTGAAGAACGAACTTTGCCAGGAACCAGAGGACAGTTCTGAATGTATCTGTCACAAAACCATTTAACCAAGATGGCATCTAATACTCCTTTCTTTCAGTAATGGCAGCTGCCGCGTTCAATGCACTGCAGCAGCCAGACATAGCAAAGCCTGGGATCAACTGATGGAAAAGATGCTCAGAAGCAATGTGACAGACTCTGCGACGACACCGACAATGATTCCTTTTTTTACGGTTACCCAATATGGTTTCTCCTGCGCACCTTCCGCTTCAGCCTGCCACCAGCTGATGGCTTTAATAAGAAGATAAATTCCAAGAATCACCGGGATTGCCCAGGTCAGTGTGTTATACAGCGGCGTAAGGTATCCATTCAGCCAGTTCTGCAGCTCTGTTGTGTTCAGATCTGCATGCGCAGGTGTTACAAACTTCAAAAGTGTCATTGTCATGACAGATACAATCAAAAGATTCTTTTCTTTGTTATTCATTTTCATTTCTTCTCCTTCAAACAAAAAAAGAGACTTTTCCGTCTCATCGTAATGTGTTGCTAATAAGTAAGCTGATAACCTGTGTAGATCCCATCTCCATCCGAAATTGGAGTGCACTGATACGTTCCTACTGCACTTCCTGCAGCAATGCATGCCTGATAAGCACTGTCCATGTCATAACCATCGGAAAACATAAAATCCTGACTGCCATGCGTTTGACTTTGCTGAGCTGCAGATCCGGAAGAATCTGTAGAACTACTGAATGATGACTGAGTACTGCCAGAATTAGGTTCTCCCGAGTTTTGATAAACAATAATCTTTTCTGGTTCGGGCACAGGATCTGGGTCTTTATAATGAAGAGTCAATACAGCTATGCCGGTATTTCCAGAGGAATCGGTGACTGAATAGGTAATATCCTGATCATTCAGACTTTCATCCGGATCATTCCATATCACACTATCCGTCAGGTCACCATCAGCGTTGTCTGCTGCAGATGATAAGTATGCTTTACCAGAAAAGGTATCCTGTCCTCTTGTCAGCGTAACTTCATGAGTTGACAGAGTAACATCCGGTGGAGATTGATCTATCACATTGACAGCCAGAACAGCAGTTCCAGTTTTTATCCTATTTTTGATTTTGTACAACACTTCTGTCTTTCCAATCTGATGTGTATCAATCACATCCGGAAGAATCAGCTCAACGCCATCCTCTTTGGTGTAATCTTGCACATAATCAATCGGATTGAATGCTGCTCCATAATCCAGTGTCACCTCATCAGCAGTCAGTATCAGTGTCAAATTCTGATTCTGCAGCATCTGATACTGATGAAAAAGATAGGCACCGACCGAAGCAGTGCCTATCAGGGTAATGATCAAAAGGGCAATAAACATAATGCGCAGCCACTGTGCATGAAGCTTTGCCTTTGCTCTCTTATCAATAACATTTGCATTTTCTATCTTTTCCCGGTTATGGTTCATTGCCTCCCATGAGATCTCAGGATTCATGAATACTGCCATTTGATCAGGAGTAAGGCCATGCTCCAGACCAAGCCGTATCTCCTGCATCTGCATATTGTCATATTCTGGCTTTGCATACAGATCTACCTGATCCGTTGTAAGTTTCTTTAAGCCTTCATACACCTCTGTCATCTGGGCAGAATTCAAACCACGTGTTTTCACTTCAGACAGGTAATCTGCCACGATTATCACCTTCATTTCTGTATTATTCTCAGTCAATAGATCTGATAATAAGAGTAAACAGCCTAAGCAAGAACATTAGACCCCCTTTAAAGTTCATTTTTTCCTGAGCACTTAAAGGCTAGAAATCATCATATGAAGATTTCAGTAAGCCGATAATCAAGAGAGACCTATCGATAGAATGGAATCTCTAATTGAGGCGTTGACAATTCAACATTCTGAGAATTTGGTTGTGATGCTCCGAAAGACAACGTTACCTTCTGCAGATCTTCGTAATTTCCAATATCTTCTTCAGCTAACGAATCTCTATATGGTTTCACCAGACCAATACCTTGACCTCCAGATGGTACTTCTGTTAGTCCGCCAGTAACAAGTACATCAGCATCATTCACCTGCATCTGTATCGGTGAGAACAGCAGCGTCATATCAGTTTTGTTTTTGATGATGATAGGAATTCCTTCAGTGAAAAATGTTTTAGACGGTTTGATAGATATCCTGACCTTGTCATCTTCATAAACCAATTCAAAACTGCTGAGATCCGGCTGCTGCATGTCATCAAAGTGATCTGTTTTCACCAGGAATGAATCTCCGATATATAGAACAGCCTGTGTATCAGGATCATATATCGTAAACTGTCCGCCTATTGAACAGATCTCATGGATGCCAAAAGCACTCAACAGATCCGTATCCAAAATAAGCTTGTTTCTGTCATCAGAATGCGCCTTAACACTGTATTGAAACGTATCATCCGGCGGATTGTAATAAGAATATCCATTCACTGTAATGTAATCTGAAGACAGAAGGAATTCCTGGTCCGAATCATTATGGATCGAATAATAGAATCCCACTCCATCTGTCGGACTATATCCATACTGCAGTGATGCGATTGTAATGTCTCCATAATCAAACATCACCTGCCCCTCTGCAACCTGAAATCCATCCTGTGATATCACTCTCTCAGCAGTGCCTGATGGGGGTAAAGGCGTCCAAGTGTTGGCTTCAGGAGGTACTGCTGTTTGCACAGAAGATGAAAACAGGCTGCAGCCCGAAAGAACTGCAGCCATCATTACAAGAAGGATCTTGTTATCTATTCTCATAGAATCTGCTTTTCCCATTACGCATCAATTCCAGGTTGCCAGAACCACATTGCAGTAGGCAGACAGTCTAGCATATTTAAGAAATCCAAATAGTGCAGATAGGAATTGAGTGATGTCCTGCTGCCGGTTTCCATATACTGCAATGCAGACAGATCAAGCATGCTCAAGAGATAATCACGTATCTGCGGCAATGTCCGAAACATCTCCTTATGTCCTTCATCCACATAAAGTTCTGCAACCGTCATCCGCACATCATCAATATCTGATTGTCTCCATCTTAATTCATCGTTTGTTACCTCATTCATACTTTCCTCCAATTCTTCAAGCTAATCGTTCATCTTCCTCTGGACCTTCCATGCAGAGTATTGAAATTCCTGATTTCATTGACTGATTCTGCTACGTTGTTTGCTGAAGCAAGCTGTTTCTCACTCATGACCTGAATATCACCGGATGCATTGATAAAGACGCCATTATCAAGGCCATGCTTCCGGTTATAGTCATTCAATGAAAGTCTGCCGCCATGCAGATCCAGAAAGTCAGTGGCAAGCTGTGCCTGTTCCAGTGCTTTATCCAAGCAGTTTGGATCCTTTCTGATTGCTGAAGCCCAGGACTTTACGTATTTGTAGTGATTGGCTGCAGTTTTCTCAATAAACTCATTCATGCCCTCTTCATCAGGCTTTAAAGCAACCGAAGTAAAAGCTGATGTCATCTCTGCCACCAGCTCCTCAAACGCATATGTTTCTCCGCCAAATCCATCCGTATTTGTAAGACTGGTGCGGTTCAGACGGTTTGCCGCCCCGCTGCTGTGGCCAAGCTCATGAAGAGCTACAGCGTTATAGGCATATTCTGAAATAAAGAGATCTCTGTTTGGCAGGTGAATCGCATCTTCAGATGGCCTGTAAAAAGCATTCTCGTACTGATCGTTATAGATCGGTACGCCCATACTCCTGGAGATCTTTGTGACGTATTCATCCTGATTAATTGCCTCATGCTTCTCACGCTTCAAAGGTGGGATGCCTGAACACTGCTCAGCATTAAACACCGAATAGAACTTTGGAAAAGCTCTGAACTCCTCAGACTTTCGCCCCTCATCTCTGATCAGTCTGGCCATCTCTGGAAAATCAATAAACTTACCCTTTTCGCCTTTCTTCTTTGTCAGATCTGATACTAGCCACCGCTGTATGGTTGTACCATGCTCACCTTTGTTGACATGTGCCTTGGGATTCACTCTGGATAACTGAGAAAAGGTAGTCCATCGGGGATCCTGATACCCCTTCATCAGGGCAGTCATACTCAAAACAAATGCGTTGGATCCACGGTATGGCTTTCCTGTTGTCATAGATATTGGCCCTGCATCCGGACCGCTGACCGTATGCCACTGTTTTACCCATGAGAAGCAATCTACAGGATTGTCTTTATCCATAAGCCGGATGAACTGCTCCCCGATTTGCTTCCGATATTCTGTAATCTGTTCTTTTGCTGATTTGATATTTCTGGAGGAGTAAGAAGAACGGTTCTCCCGTACATCTGCTGCCAGCTGACTGGCGACATTAACAGGTCTGGAGAGATTCTGACTTTGGTGTATCAGTCCAACTGGCACTGTATCCGATAAACTCATGAGCACTTGAAATCTTGTTTTGTCTGCTAGTTTCTGACTCTTTTTCCTGTTGATATAGAGAAGCTTACCCTCCTCAACTGCCTGCTGCAGATGATAATCCAGATGATCATGGGGATACATACTGGTGACAAAATTTGAGGGATAATCTTCGCCTAAGTAACTCGCCTGGCCATTTGGCCTGATTAAAACAACGATCGGATGATTCTCGTCATCAACCTGATCCGTGCCTAAAACAAGTGAATCATCCTTAGACAGTGAATCGAAAATAAAAGGGCCTGTAACAGTTGCTAATGTGAATTAGCTCTGTTATGGGCCTTTTTTGTTTTCTTTTGTATTATCTTTACCAAAACTTATTCAGCAGCGTCATTTCTATGTAGAATCATGTATATCAAAGCA
>NZ_JALBUR010000043.1:0-13294 GCF_033971865.1 Grylomicrobium aquisgranense
TTTACGTTTGTCTTTTGGACTTCAGCTTGCATAGCAGCCTTATCCGCCTTATGGCCTCAATCAGGTTTCTGTACGTAAGCTCAGAAATATGCTAGCTACTGCTTTCGCTCTGGGTTATTCACCCTCGTCTGGTAGTTCACTTCGCTTGGCGACAAATACCCGCGGCCTGCCTCTATTGCAGGCTAGATGTGTGCCATGCCCGACACACTATAAAACCCGGAATGGTTTATCCCATCCCGGGTTTTCAGGTTCTGCAAGTGTGAAAAAGTAAGTTTCACAATAGCATCGCTGAAGTTGATCTTGTCTTACAGGAATGTCCACTCTTTCATCAGTGGAATTCAGTCTTACAATTTTTCTTATCCGATATCTGCTCTGGCTCTCAGCAGGTATTGAAATGAGTTCAACGAATAAGAACAGTCATCTCACTTTTGAAGCGTGTCGTATCATTCTGGATGACATTCAGAATATATGCCATGATCAGTATGAGGAATGATTCTCTTTGCGCCAGGTAATGATGCTGGCAGCCGCAAGGCCGATGGCACCGATGACAAGCAGCCATTTACCGATTCCTGCATGAATATTCAGGCCGGTATCATAGCCGGAATTATTCATCCTGGTGGCATAGTTGATCTGATGATGCAGAACAAAAGTGAAGATCAATGCAAATGCGGCGCCAATGCGCAGAAGCGGCATGTACTTTTTGAAACGATAAGGAATGATTAATGCGGCAATCCCAATCACATCCAGCAGCACTGCCAGCAAAGAATCAATATCATAGGCATTGCCGCTGATGGACCAGCTTGTCTCAAGCATTGACATTTTTACAGAAAATAGTGGCAATACTGTGCCGGCAATTAACAGAACACCGCTGATGCCATACAGGTAATCAGTCTGAAATGACTTCTTTTCCGGCTGTGGCTTAACATCGCTGTTTTCTGTTTCAGGTTTCTTTGGCTCTTCCGTGTTTTTCTCTGTGGTACCGAGGTCTGTTACTGGGCTTTCTTCCTTCTTTTCTTCCGCATTATCCGAAGATTCTGGCTTTACTGCAGGATCGTCAGACTGCGGTTCATCCAGCTTTGTGCCGCACCAGGAACAGAAGTTTGCATCATCACGGTTTTCTTTACCGCATTTTGGACAGGCTTTCATCGTATGTTCCTCCTGATCTTTCTATGAGAATTATAGGATAAAATACACTTCTGTGCGCAGGCAGATGTATCGATATCAGAATATTCATCATCACTCTAATATGATAATAATATACTATAAAACAGGTGCTAATAAGCTATCTTATAAGAACTATGACAATATAATATTATTCATATCAGGAGGAATATGATATGACTGTATTAAGAACAGAGCAGAGACATACAAGTTTAGCTTCACGGATGATCGATACGATTCGTCAGGGCATAGAGATTTATGGCTGGACGGCTGTGATGATGGATGGTGCACGCTGCCATAATGCCCAGATGATGAATGAGGCAGACAGACATCTGCAGAAAGTAACAAGATAATGCAATGCGGGATGATGATCATTGGCGTGGTCATCATCTTTTTGTGCTATCCTGAAAGGACAGAGGTAATGATTTATGGAAAACAGTGAATTGATCAGGATGGCTTTAAAAGCCAGAAAAAATGCGTATATACCGTATTCGCACTGGGCGGTAGGTGCTGCTCTTGAAACAGCAGATGGTGAAGTATTCCTTGGCTGCAACATTGAAAATGCCGGTTTTTCCGCTACCAACTGTGCGGAACGCACAGCCTTCTTTTCTGCGGTTTGTGCAGGTCATCATGATTTTGTGAAAATTGCGATTGTCGGCGGCAAGGCAGGAGAGGAACCAACTGTATTCTGCCCGCCGTGCGGTGTCTGCCGGCAGGTCATGATGGAGTTCTGCAATCCGGATACATTCCAGATCATCCTTGGCATTGATCCTTCACACAGTGAGGTTTATACATTGAAGCAGCTGCTGCCGCAGGGATTTGGACCTAAGGATCTTGAAGGTACCTGCTGATTATCTGGTCATATAATATTTGCCAAAACTGGATATATTCATATAACCAGATGACGGTATAATTGCTCTCAGAGAAAAGGGGACAATTATATGGAGAACAAAAGAAATCCGGTTCTGCGGCTTTGCGTCATTGGTTTGATGGCGGCACTGGCCTATGTTTCATTCACATATCTGAAGATCAATATTCCAACACCGGGTGGTTACACAGCCTTCCATCTTGGCAATACGTTTGATGTGCTGGCAGCTTTACTGCTGGGCGGTCTGCCTGGCGGCATTGCCGGTGCCATCGGTATGGGCATTGGCGATCTGCTGGATCCGGTTTACATTACAGTGGCACCAAAGACCATTATCCTGAAACTTGGCATTGGTGTGGTTACAGGTCTGATTGCCCATCATGCCTTTCACATCAACCGTCTGTCTGGCAGGAAGCTGGTCTGGGCAACCGTGATCTCCTGTGCCGGCGGCATGCTGTTTAACTGCATTGGCGAGCCGCTGTTTGGTTATTTCTATACAGCTTATATTCTTGGGGCACCAGCCAAGGCTGCTGCAGCACTTGCAAAGTGGAATGCTGTAACAACCTTCACCAATGCCATTCTGGCTGTGATTATTGCAAGCATTCTGTATCTGGCTCTGCGCCCGCGCTTAGCTAACAATGGCACACTGAAGAAGATTGGTCCAAAGTATTGATTGCTCGATTCAGGCATCTGCGGATGCCTTTTTTGTTTGGCAAGACTACAATAAGAATGAAATCTGGAGGTGTGATATGGGTGTGCTGCAGGTAAAAAGAATTTATCTGGCTCCAGCAGAAACAGATGGCTGCCGGATTCTGGTGGACAGGCTGTGGCCAAGAGGAATTTCCAAAGAAAAGGCAGAATTGTTTTCCTGGGCAAAAGAGGCTGCGCCAAGCAGTGATCTGCGCAAACAGTTTCATGCGGATCATGACTTTGATGCCTTTACAGCTGCATATCAGAAGGAACTGGAAAATAATCCGGCCGCATCTGATCTGCTTGCCATGGTGAAAGAACAGCTTGCAAAGGGAAATGTAACGCTCGTGTTTGGGTCCAAAGATGAAGAACATAACAATGCGCCTGTGCTTGCAGCATGGCTGCAGTCAAAACTGGACTGATATATCCCGAACAGGTACAATTTTTGCATGAATAGAAAGTATATATTTCTTGATATTGATGGAACGCTGTACAGCGTTGCCCAGGGCGGCATTCCTGCCAGTGCCGAGCAGGCAATCTTTGCGGCCAGACATAACGGCCATAAGATTTTTCTTTGTACAGGAAGATCACTGGCTGAGATTGTAAGTTATTTGGATTATAAATGTGATGGTTTCATTATGGGGGCCGGCGCGATGGTATATGCCGAACGGAAGCGGATCTTTGACCATCCTATCCCGCCGGATGATGTGACAGAGTTCCGGCAGCTGCTGGATGGCATGGGCTTGGGCTATTCCCTGGAAGGCAGTGCCGGTGCCTATTGTTCGCCGGCTGGCTATGAGAAGCTGTTATGGTATTTCTCCGGAGGATCAAAGGACAGGAGCGTACAGATTGCCAATGCTGAGAAAAACTGTACGTATCCGGTGTCATATGGTGATGAAGCATCGGATCATATTTATAAGATCTGTGCATTTGGAGACAGCTGGGAGCCAAAATATCCAGAACTGGAAAAACGTTTGAAAAAGCCGTATATCCTGACCCAGTCCATGAATCTGCCGGATGATCATTTCTGCATTGGTGAGATTACCAATGGGACGATTAACAAGGGTACGGGCATCGGACATGTGCTTTCGTATTATGGCGGCAGTGTGGAAGATACGATCGGGATTGGTGACAGCAGTAATGATATTCCGATGTTTCGAGCTGTTCATCATGCCATTGCCATGGGCAATGCCACCCCGGTGACCAAAGAAGCGGCTGACTGGGTGACGGCCGATATTGGCTCACATGGCATCCTGATAGCATTTCTGCATGAAAATCTCATCACAGTGGAGCAGTATGATGAGATTCTGGAAGCACTTGCCCGCCAGGAAGGGAGTCAGAAATAATGAACCGGATGGAAATACAGGATGGCTTTGATACATGGCAGGAACATGTACTGACCATCATTACGCTGATGAACAGTGATGATCCTGCGCTGGAAAGGATCGAGATTGGGGAGCAGGCATATCCATCAGAGCAGTTGTCTGAAAGCCTGGAGGACAGCCGTAAAGCATCCGATTTTGCCAGCAGAATGCGCAGTGCGGACAAGCTTGTCTATCATGGAAAGTCTTCTGTCCTGCATGAAATTTCTCTTACTTTTGAAAAAGGACAGAAACCAGTGCTGAATTATGATGGTACACCGGAAGAGGCAGAAGAGTTTGTCTTCCAGCTGATCAAAGCTGTCGGCATGGTCTTTCCGGACGTCAATCAGCTGTATTCTGCTACGGTTCATTTTGGCTCAGGCTCTTTGATCATCAACCAGAAAGTCGTTCTGGATGACAGAATGACCTGGGATGATTTTCAGAAGACGCGTCTGTACCGGGATGTGCTGCCTCCTGTATCAAAGGAGAAGGTGAATATCGGCCGTCCAGTATCTTTGTTTGGCCGGGAATGGGTGATGTCGCTGCATTTTGCGAATCATTTATCTTTGATCAGTATGCGTCTGATCATGCCGGGGAAAAACGGACAGGCCCACTATCAGAACCTGGATGCGGGTGAGATGAGCCTTGGCTTTGATCAGGCATGTGCGTTATTGAATCATGCCAGCGGGCAGGAAGGTTTCCGCCAGAATCTGAATGGCATGGTATGTTATGGCTATGAGAAGCTGAATATGATGGTTGTCCAGGACAGACAGGATGCATGTGTCTGTTTTGTGATGATGTATGGAAAGGATGATGCCTGATGTCTAAAGATATGACACTGCTGCTGATTGTGATCTGTCTGGCCGCATTTGCTCTGCTGTTTGCAATTGATCTGATGTTAACGGTGCATCATCCGGTCACCCGCAAATCCAAGAAAAACTGCACGGGCATTGCCAATGGCTACATTATGCACCGTACACAGGTATCCAAAGGCATTGACAATATCAGCGTACAGTACAATGTGTACGGCATCTCCTACACACTGACTGAAGGGGTGCCGTCTGATGACAGACTGTTTCGGGAGGGCACACAGACACGTGTCTTCTATAATCCTGCCATGCCGTTTGTGGCCTATCTGAAGGATAAAGAGCAGCTGAAGAAATAATATTGTTAATACTCACAGTTGCGGATGGGCAAATATTTCAGGAATGCTAAACTGATAACAGGCAGTATTGCTGCCAGCAGACAGATTCTGTCTGCTGAAAGGCGGGCTGTACTTTGATACTTTCCGCAAACTGATATCTGGTTCCTGCCTTTCCTTGTTTGACCGGTTATGCCGGTCTTTTTTATGAAAAAACCGCATGCATATGCATGCGGCAGTATGTGTTATTTTGTATCAGCGTGTTTTGGTCTTGCCGGCAGGATCGTCAGATGCTCATCCTGCATTTCCTGCAGCTTTGCGGCCGGGCCAATGATACATACCGGACCGTTTTGCATCGCCTCGGAAAGCTCTGCGCCAAGTGCATCCAGTTCCTGAATGGTGCTTCCCAGCATTTTCTGCCTGTTTTCGCATCTTGTCTGATAAGAGATGCGGCCAAACCATCTGGCATCAGACACAATGATGCGGGATCTTGGTGAAAGCAATGGTGATACAGCCGCAATGGCACCAATCACATAGGACGTGATATCCATGTTTTCTTCTGCTTTTTCATGCAGATAGCTGCCGATATTGGCAAAGGCATGCAGAGCATTGGCGGGATCGGGATCACGGTAGGAATATGCAGTCACACCGCCAAGAGAATTGCCATTGATGCCAGTGCCATAGGCACCTCCCTTGACTCTGACTTCATTCCACAGCCAGTCATAGGTTAACAGATGCGTCATGACATGGATATGGGCATCATATGCCGGCAGTAATACACCTTTGGCGGCATAGGAAACATCACCCGGAATAACAATGCCTTCATTCTGCTTTTCCAGCAGGGGATAATGTACCTTTGCCCGATGGGCATCACCCATTGGCAGACTATCAATCAGCTGGTGAATCCACTCTGTATCGCCATCTTCTGTGCAGGAAACACTGAGACGGGATCCAATAAAGAAGTTGTCACGGAACAGTTGAAGATCATTGATGACGGCACCGATCTGATTGTCATAATCTGCTTCCAGGCTTTCCAGCCATCTGCCGCTGGTAAAGCCGGCGGTATATTCAGAGAAGACGCCGTCTGCACTGAGGCGGGCATTGACGCGGCCTGCCGCAAAGGCATGTCCGCTGCTCGTCAATGTCTGCTCAAAGTCCTGCACGGACTGGCGCAGCAGGGGCAGAATCAGCTTTGCATCAAACTGGGTATCCCGCAGGATTTCCTGGATCAGCTGGACGGCTTTTTCCTTGTTGGCAGAAAGCACAGAGCAGCGCACCGCAATCATTGGAATTGTTGCGGACGGATCACAATCCGGAGCATAACAGACCGGTGTAAAGGACAGCGATCCGATCCATGTATGCACAAGTTTCTGCAGCTCGGCAACACTGTGATGACTGGTTGGCAGCTCGCCAAGCAGGGATGTCAGGAAGCCAGCTTCAGGAAGAAGCTCTTTCCGAATGCCGGCAATGTTGAAGTACAGGTTGAGATAGACAATGCCAGAAGGTTCTTTCGGATATACCAGCATCGGCACATCCCGATAGGCTGTTTCCTGAAAGTGGTCAGGCCGCGGTTTCTTTTCCACATCATCCAGAGTGAGTTTTGGCAGCGTGGCTTTGTTTTCTTCACTGTCTGGTGCAGCCTGCCAGGCTTCCAGTGCTTTGGTGGCTTCCACCATCGCATTGACATCTTTCCAGCTCTTTTTTGCATCGGTGAGTTTTTCCTGCTCTGCTTCCACACGGGCTTTGCCAGCCTGTCTGTCCGCCGCGGCAATCACGGTCTGCAGCCTGCCATCATCCGCAAAGAATTCATTCAGCAGCTTCTCAAAATAACCGGAACCTGCTTCCTCACGCAGCTGCTGATACAGGGATCCGACATTGAGATACAAGGCAGGATCACCGCCATACAGCCAGCTTTCCATGGCATCCTCGGCATTCATGACACCGCTTGGTTCCTGCTTTTCACGATAGTGGAACTCCATCTGGTTCAATGATGCAGTCAGCTCACTCTGATCAATGCCGTCTTTGCACAGCTGATGGATTGCGTCTGTAACCGCAGCCTTGATTTCATCCAGCTTTTCAGGTTCTGTATTGCGCACAGTTAACAGGCAGTAAGGCTGCTGAATGCCATCGTACAGATCAAACGATACATCTTCACACAGTCCTTTCTCCAGCAATGGCTTTTTCAGCGGGGCATCATTATTGCCGGTGAGCACTTCTGACAGTGCCGAAAGGGCAATGTTTCGCTTGGCATCGTCAAAGCGTGACATGATGCGGCCAAAGCTGATAATGGAGCGGTTTCTGCTGTCTTCTTCCGGGGAGATTTCAAACGGTACCTGAATTGTTTTTCCCTGCGTTGGCTGCTGCATGGGAATGTCAAAGTCATGGTCCATCTTTGTGCCATGGGAAAGGTAATTGACATCGATATAATCCAGCACTTTTTCAATGTCGAGATCACCATCCAGCCAGATTCTGGCGTTGCAAGGCTGATAGAATTTCTGATGGGCCGCCACAAAATCCGCATAGCTGAGATCTGTAATGCAGGCAGGATCACCGCCGGATACATACTGATAGCAGGAATCCGGGAAGAGCAGGCGGTTCATGGCATTCAGCACTGTTTCATCCACATTGGCAAAAGCACCTTTCATCTCATTGAGCACGACGCCTTTGTATACAGGCTGCTGTTTCGCATCATGGATTTCATAATGCCAGCCTTCCTGATAGAAGATATTCGGGTTGTGGCGCACAGCCGGGCAGAAGACCGCATCCAGATAGACGGACATCAGATTCATGAAGTCTTTGTCATTGCGGCTTGAGATCGGATACATCGTCTTGTCATCAAAGGTGATGGCATTGAGAAATGTGTTCATACTGCTTTTCAGCAGTTCAACAAATGGTTCCTTGACCGGATAGCGGTCACTGCCGTTGAGCACGGAATGTTCAAGGATATGAAAGACGCCGGTGTCATCAAAGGGAATGGTCTTGAAGCAGATGGCAAACGTCTTGTTTTCATCATGATTGTCCAGCCAGCAGATACGGGCACCGGTCCTGATGTGCCGGTACTCATACAGTTCTGCCTGGAAATCGGGCAGAAAGCGGGTGCTGACCAGTTCGTAGTTCCTGATGGAATGATTTTCTTCCACGCGTATTACCTCCAGTTACAAAGGCTATTATAAGGAAAACGCAGAAAATGGGGTGGAAAGTGAACGAATTTCACGAAGATACAAAAGATTTTCTGTAGGCATCCTGCGATTGCACTTCTATAATCGTGTGAGAATGCAGGAGGCATGAAAATGGTTTTGGATGCAGTAAAGGATCTGACAGCCTATGGGATCAGTCGTCATCTGATTGAACCAGAGGATGCCGTATATGCTGGCAATCAGCTTCTGGATGTCATGAAGCTGGAACCGCCGGCTGATTTTACGATTGAAGGTGGAAATGGCAGCAGACCGCTGGAAGAAATCTTGAAAGAACTTCTGGATGATGCTGTGGCAAGAGGCATCATTGAAGATGGCGTTGCCACCCGTGATCTGTTTGATACAAGACTGATGGGTGTGCTGACGCCGCGCCCTTCCCAGGTGATTTCAAAATTTCGTCAGTATGATCAGGAAAGCCCGGAAAAAGCAACGGATTATTTCTATCAGCTGAGCTGTGACAGTGATTATGTGCGCACGTACCGGATTGCAAAGGACCGCAGATGGAAGACGGCAACGCCGTATGGTGACTTTGACATCACGATCAATCTTTCCAAGCCGGAGAAAGATCCACGTGCCATTGCGGCGGCATTAAAGAAGAAGCAGGAAATGTATCCGAAGTGTCTGCTGTGCCGGCAGAATGAAGGCTATGCAGGACGTCTGGATCATCCGGCCAGACAGACAATCCGGCTGATTCCTTTAACACTGGACGGAGCACGGTATTACATGCAGTACAGTCCGTACAGCTATTATCATGAGCACTGTATTGTGCTGTCTGAAAAGCATGAGCCGATGCATATTGACCGCCATGCTTTTGCCAGCCTGCTGGATTTTGTCGGACAGTTCCCACATTACATGATCGGTTCCAATGCCGATATTCCGATTGTAGGCGGCTCCATTCTGACACATGAACATTTCCAGGGCGGCAAGTATGAATTTGCCATGGCAAAGGCACCTGTGCGTCAGACATTTACAGTCCGTGGCTTTCAGGATATTCAGGCTGGCATCGTTAAGTGGCCGATGAGTGTCATCCGCCTGGATGGAGAAGATCCAAAGCGTCTTTGTGAGTGCGCGGATCATATTCTGCAGACATGGATTCATTACAGTGATGAAGAAGCTGGCTTCCATGCGTTTGATGGCGATGTGCGCCACAATACGGTTACACCGATTGCCCGCCGCAAGGGTAATGCGTATGAGCTGGATCTGGTGCTGCGCAATAACTGCACAAGTGAGAAATATCCGCTTGGCATCTTCCATCCGCATCCTGAATATCATCATATTAAAAGAGAAAATATCGGCCTGATTGAAGTGATGGGCCTGGCTGTTCTGCCTTCCCGTCTGTTAAAGGATATGGAGCTGATGAAGGAGACAGAAATGAAGGGGGAGGATGTGATGAAGGTGCCTGCCCTGGAAGCACATGCGCCATGGCTGAAGGAAGTGGAAGCACGTCATCCGGAAATTGTCGGAAGCACGGACGAAAATCTTGTAAACAATGTCCTGCAGCAGGAAGTTGGAACGGTATTCCTGCATGTGCTGGAAGACTGCGGCGTCTTCAAGGATACAGAAACCGGCAGGGCACAATTTGCACGTTTCCTGCAGGCACTTGGTGCATAATTGCCTTGGCAGGCTATAATGGAATAGCAAAGGAGAAAACGGAAACATGAAGATTCTGGTAACTGGCGGCACCGGCTTTATCGGCAGCCATACATGTGTGGAGCTGCTCAATGCAGGCTATGATGTCGTGATTGCGGACAACCTGTACAACTCCAAGGAACTTGTTGTGGACAGGATTGAAAAGATTACAGGCAGGCGTCCAGCCTTCTATAACATTGATGTGGCAGACCGCAAGGCACTGAATGATCTGTTTGATCATGAAAAGATTGATGCTGTGATTCATTTTGCCGGCTACAAGGCTGTTGGGGAATCTACCCGCAAGCCGATTGAATATTATACAAACAACCTGAATACAACCCTGGTGCTGTGTGATGTGATGCGTCACCATGGCTGCAAGCGTTTTGTCTTCTCATCCAGTGCAACGGTCTATGGTGATCCGGCATTTGTACCGATCACAGAAGAGTGCCCGCTGGGCAAGACAACCAATCCGTATGGCGAAACCAAGTCCATGCAGGAAAGAATTCTGACCGATATCTGGAAGGCAGACAATGAATGGCAGGTCATGCTGCTGAGATACTTCAATCCGATTGGAGCCCATGAATCTGGTCTGATTGGTGAGGATCCCAAGGGTATTCCGAACAACCTGCTGCCATATGTCAGTCAGGTTGCCCTTGGCAAGCTGGAAAAGGTTCATGTCTTTGGCAATGACTATGACACACCGGATGGCACCGGCGTGCGTGACTACATCCATGTCGTTGATCTGGCCAAGGGACATGTCAGTGCGATCCGCGGCTTTGACAAGCTGCAGGGTGTGAACATCTTCAACCTTGGCACAGGTGTCGGCTATTCTGTGCTGGATATCATCCATGCCTTCTCCAAGGCATGCGGCAAAGAGATTCCGTATGTGATTGATCCGCGCCGCCCGGGCGATATTGCCACATGCTATTCTGATCCGACCAAGGCATATAAAGTGCTTGGCTGGAAGGCAGAAAAGAATCTGGATGACATGTGCAGGGATGCCTGGAACTGGCAGTGCAAGAATCCAGACGGTTACGGCGATTAACACACAGGCTGCATGGCAGCCTGTTTTTTAGTTCGTAATTCATATCAAAACACTGGACATTCGGAAAAGTTCAGGTATTATAAAACATGTCAGGAGGATCCCATATGAAGATCGTAACAGTATTCACGGCCGTATGTTGTTGCATGTATCATACCGGGATTCACCTTGCGTGATTCACGTATTTTACGTGCATCAGAAAGCAGTAGAAGTGATACCCGGTGTCAAGAGATACACCGGGTTTTTGTTTGGAAAAGGAGAAGAGAACATGAGTAAGATTTACACATCCGTAGAGCAGCTGATTGGCAATACGCCGCTGCTGGAACTGAAAGGTATTGAAGAAGAGTATGGAGCGAAGGCAAAGCTGCTGGGCAAGCTGGAGTATCTGAATGCGACAGGCTCCATCAAGGACAGAATTGCCAGACAGATGATTGATGATGCAGAAAAGGATGGCCGCCTGAAAAAAGGTGGTACAATTATTGAACCAACATCTGGCAATACCGGTATTGGCCTGAGTGCAGTCGGTGTATCCAGAGGATACCGGGTGATCATTGTGATGCCGGATTCCATGTCAGTTGAGCGCCGCAAGCTGATGAAGGCATATGGTGCAGAGCTGGTGCTGTCCGAAGGTGCCAAGGGTATGAAGGGTGCCATTGCTAAGGCAGATGAACTGTCCAAAGAGATCCCGGGTTCCTGGGTTGCCGGTCAGTTTGTCAATCCTTCCAATGTGAAGGCACACTATACAACCACTGGCCCTGAAATCTGGAATGATACCGATGGCAAGGTCGATATCCTGGTGTCCGGTGTCGGCACCGGCGGTACTTTGACTGGTACAGGAAAGTATCTGAAGGAAAAGAATCCGAATGTCAAAGTTGTGGCAGTGGAACCGGATTCTTCGGCAGTGCTTTCTGGTGAGAAGCCAGGCCCGCACAAGATTCAGGGTATTGGTGCCGGCTTTATTCCGGAAGTCATGGATACAAGCCTGATTGATGAGATTGTGCGCATCACCAATGATGAGGCATTAAAGGTTGGCGGTGAGTTTGGCCGCCGTACGGGTGTGCTGGTTGGTATTTCTTCCGGTGCTGCTGTGGCTGCAGCCATCAAGCTGGCACAGCGTGAAGAGAATGCGGGTAAGAATATTGTCATTATTCTGCCGGATTCCGGTGACCGCTATCTTTCCACATCCATGTTTGCAGAGTAACTGAACGACAAGGGGGACACATGAGCAAGGCAGCAGAAATTCTGGCAGAACTGAATGAAATCACAGATCCGTCACTTCAGGAAACTTCCGGATTGCCGGATCGGAAGGTGATCGTCTATCTTCTGAAGGAAGCACAGGTCATTCTGCTGCCAGGCTATTATCATTTCTCTGATCTGAGTCAGAGTGAGGCCTTTATAGAACTGCAGGCATGCCTGGAGAAAGAAATCCGGATTGTGAATAACCGGATCGGCGATCCCTCTGTGGATGCCTCTGCGATTGCGGATGCCTTCATGTCTTCGCTGCCTCAGGTTAAGAAGCTGCTGATGAGTGATCTGCAGGCAATCTATGATGGTGATCCTGCTGCCAAAAGCAAAGCAGAGATCATACTCTGCTATCCGGGCTTCTATGCGGTCATGATTTACCGTATTGCCCATGTCCTCTATACACTGCATGTACCATATCTGCCCAGAGTCATGGCAGAATATGCCCATGAAAAAACCGGGATTGATATTAACCCTGGGGCTACAATCGGCGCATATTTCTGCATTGATCACGGAACCGGCATTGTGATTGGTGAGACGGCAAGAATCGGCGATCATGTCAAGCTGTATCAGGGCGTGACAATCGGTGCGCGCAGCTTCCATCTCGATCAGGACGGCAATCCTGTCAAAGGTGGAAAACGCCACCCGGATATCGGCAGCCATGTCGTCATCTATGCCAATGCAACGATTCTGGGCGGAGATACCAAAGTCGGCGATCATTCCGTCATTGGCGGCAATGTGTGGCTGCTGCACAGTGTACCTCCGGGATCTGTGATCTATTACACGGGCAGTCAAAAGTAAATGCAATGAAAAACAGAATCTCTAGCGGGATTCTGTTTTTTTTATGCGTAGGAGCGCTGTTGAGCACCGAAGAGGTGCGAAACAGAAAACCTCCCGCTATGCGGGAGGAAGGCCGGTGCTTCTTATAGAAAGAAGCACCCCATCTATCTAGAATGGTGATTGTCCAAG
>NZ_JALBUR010000044.1:0-13105 GCF_033971865.1 Grylomicrobium aquisgranense
GAAAGGCTTGCATATCTGGCATCTGCATATGGTGATGCAAAATCTATCAAGAACGCAATTCCTTTCTTGTGGGACTGCGATTCAGACATGGTACTTCATGCCATTATGAACTATAAGCGGGCGTGGAATCAGTTCAGAAAAGTGAAAGGAACCAGTATTCCGACATTCCACAAGTTTGACAACACGTATTGCTATCAGACCAGCAATCACTATGCCGGAAAGAAGTTGAATACCATTCCACACGTTGTCGGCCTGTACGAAGGAAGCGTACGCTTTACAGACAGGAATCATCTTGTGCTGCCGATGCTTGGCACGATCCGCATGAAAGGTTCCCGCAAGCTGATTGATGCGCTGCTGAATCGTGTTGCAGAAACACGCATTGGTACTGTTGCCATCAGGATGGATGCGTGCGGAGACTGCTATATTTCGCTTGCTCTGGCATCAGACGAACCATTTCATACTGCTTATGCCAGCACTGGCAGAGCGGCAGGCATGGATCTGAATCTTTCCAACTTTCTGATGGATAGTAATGGCTGTGTGATCGAGTCACCGCGTTATCTGAAACAGGCAGAAAAGAAGTTGTGCAAAGCGCAGCGTGCCCTTTCACGAAAGTACGAAGCTGCCAGACGAGATGGCCGAGACTATCGTACGTGCAGAAATTATCAGGAAGCACGTCTCAGACTGGCTAAATGCCATCGTCATGTGGCAAATCAAAGATTGGACTTTATCAGATGTACAGCAGACAAAGAAGTCAAAAGCCACGACTATTTGTTTGCCGAGGATCTCAAAGTTCGAAATTTGAAAAAGAACCACAAATTGGCAAAGGCAATCTCAGATAGTGGATGGAGAACTTTTCTGACTGAGTTGCAAAACACAGCTTCCAAACGCGGAAAGATATGTCTGCTTGTCGATCCCAGAAACACGACGCAGACATGCTCGTCATGCGGCTGTGTCATGTCAGACGACAACAGTATCGTACTTGGGCAGGAAGAATGGGTATGCCCAATATGCGGTTCACACCATGTACGTGATCATAACGCCGCAATCAATATCAAAAATGCCGGTCTTGCCTTACTGCAAGAATCCGGCATTGCAATAGATAACTGCTGAAAGGCAGTATGGCAGTACAGTCCTGCCTCATAGTTTGGCAACTCACTATGATAACCGCCCTCCCACTGGCAGACCTACACTTACCTGCTGCGGCAGATAAGCGAGTTAGTTGTATCAGGGTAAGTTGGAGTGCACGACTGCACATTCTATGTGCAGCCGTGTTCCTTCAAGCCTGCGGGCTTTAGCCGCGGGTAGTTGACAGTCACTCATAGGCTGTACCTCACAAACCATGCCGGCATCATTGCCGGGAGGCATCTAAGGATGCTTTAATTTAAGAGGGACATCCAAACCCTCCTGAAACATTTCTGTTTCGGAGGGACAACCGCCACCGTGTATGGTGATCCTGTTTACAGCAGACAAAATATCTGCTGTTTTTATTTTACCAAAAGCTATAGAAAAAGAATGCCAGCTATACTCTGACATTCTCTTCAGGCTTCTACCTTGTTCTTGACTTTCACCGGGGTGACGATCTCCGGCACCTCCGGGAAGTTTTCATCCACAATATCCTGGATCGTTGCAGCGGCAAACACTGACTCCATCATCCGCTGCACCTTCTTGTAATACTTGTGCATCGGGCAGTACGACGTTGCATATCTGCTGCAGTAGCCATCCGGCTCCAGACAGCGGTTGATGCAGATGGTTTCCTCCATCGCCTTCAGCACTTCCAGAACAGATATCTCACTGGCATCCCGGGCCAGCATATACCCGCCATTGCTGCCAAGTTTCACCTTCACTAGACCCCCATCACGCAGTTTCCGCAGAATCTTCTGGGTATGCTCAACAGTATGAAAACCAAGCTTCTCGGTCATCTCTACCGAAGTCACGCACCGCTTTGCCTCTGCCAGAAACAACATGCACCGGATCCCATAATCAGTTTCAAGATTTAATTGCATTCCTTACTCCCCGCCGTGCAAATATACACCTTGAGGGTACGAATTACCAGTACTGATTTGGACATTCCGGTGAAACTGATCAATGAAATACAGGATCCTTGATAGAAATCAGCTCATATCCTGCCTGGCGCACAGCCTCCTTCAGATCTGCTTCACTTGTCTCCGGAATACACATGATCCAGGCCTGATTCGTATGAAAATCCGCCCCGGCATCACTCACCCCCGGCACATTGCGCAGACAGTTGGCTACCCGCACCTCGCAGCAGGAACAC
Source organism: Grylomicrobium aquisgranense (assembly GCF_033971865.1). Taxonomy (NCBI): domain Bacteria; kingdom Bacillati; phylum Bacillota; class Erysipelotrichia; order Erysipelotrichales; family Erysipelotrichaceae; genus Grylomicrobium; species Grylomicrobium aquisgranense. The sequence continues at coordinate 2,276 of NZ_JALBUR010000044.1, forward strand.
ATCATCCCCCGCAATTGCAGGATCTTCTTCATTCGATGCCTGTGACCTGGTAGTCCTGATCTTCGACCGCCTTCTTGAGCGCAGCATTATCCACATCCTTGCTCAGCTCAACAACCGCTGTCTTGGCATTGCGGTCTGCCTTTGCACTGACAACACCATCCACAGACTCCAGCGCCTTCTTCACACGCGCCTCGCAATGCTCACACATCATTCCATCCACATGCAGTACCTTTTCCATCTTGTTATCCTCCTTATCTGTACCAAGATCTGTATCTTTCTTTTCCGTATGGAAATCTTCATCATTCAGTGTCACTTTATTCTTCATCGCATGATCCCTGTCCGTTCTGTGCATATTGAACAGATTCAGGCGCAGGGCATTCATGCATACCGTAAAGCTGGACAGCGACATAGCCGCCGCACCAACCATCGGATTCATCTTCCATGCATACAGGCCGGCTGCCAGCGGAATGCAGATCACATTGTAGAAGAATGCCCAGAACAGATTCTCATGAATATTCCGCAATGTTGCCCGCGACAGTCTGACTGCCGCTGCCACATCTGACAGCTTGCTGTTCATCAATACCACATCTGCACTGTCAATTGCCACATCCGTACCCGCACCAATCGCAATGCCGGTATCTGCCCTTGTCAATGCCGGGGCATCATTGATGCCATCACCGACCATTGCAACCTTGCCATACTTCTGCAGGCGACGGATCTCAGCTTCCTTGCCATCCGGCAGGACACCCGCAATCACATGATCCACATTTGCCCTGGCGGCAATTGCTTTTGCAGTTCTTTCGTTATCACCTGTAATCATGACAACTTCAATGCCAAGATTCTTCAATTCATTGACTGCCTGAGCAGAATCCGGCTTGATCGTATCTGCCACGGCAATCATGCCAAGCAGCTTGCCATCCCGGGCAAAGAACAGCGGTGTCTTGCCCTGGCCAGCCAGCTCTTCACTTGCCTTGCGCAAAGCAGAAGGAATCTCTGCAACTGTACCAATATACTTCTGTGAGCCGCCAGAGAGCTGCTTGCCATCCAGCACTGCCTGTAAGCCATGGCCGCTGAGCGCCTTGAAGTCACGCACTTCAGCCAGTTTCACATGATCCGCTTCTGCCTTTTCACGAATGGCAGCTGCCAGCGGATGCTCTGAATGATTCTCCAGCGCATAGGCTGTCTGCCAGAGATCTGCTTCACTGACACCATCCGCTGCCACAACATCCGTCACTGCCGGCTTGCCGGTTGTGATCGTACCTGTCTTATCCAGCGCAATGATCTGGGTGCGGCCGGCATTTTCCAGTGCCTCACTTGTCTTGAAGAGAATGCCATTCTTAGCACCCATGCCATTGCCAACCATGATCGCTACTGGTGTTGCAAGACCAAGTGCACAAGGGCAGGAAATGACCAGTACAGAGATCGCTCTTGCCAGGGCAAACGGCAGTGTCTGTCCGGCAATCAGCCAGCCCACAAGCACCAGAGCAGCGATGATGATCACCGCCGGCACAAAGATGCCGGATACCTTGTCCGCAATACGGGCAATCGGCGCCTTGGTCGCAGCCGCATCAGAAACCATGTGAATGATCTGAGACAATGTTGTATCTTCACCAACACGGGTAGCCCGTGCCTTGATGAAGCCGGAAGTATTGATCGTTGCGGCGCTGACGGTATCATTGACCTGCTTATCAACCGGAATACTCTCACCCGTCAAAGCAGACTCATCCACAGCAGTGGTGCCTTCAATAATCACACCATCCACCGGGATGCTCTCACCAGGCCTGACCACAAACACATCGCCGGTCTGCACTTCTTCAATGCCGACTTCCACTTCCTGCCCATTGCGCATCAGCACAGCCTTCTTCGGTGCCAGCTTCAACAGACTCTTTAACGCATCGGTCGTACGGCCCTTGCTGATAGATTCCAGCAGCTTGCCAACTGTAATCAGAGCCGGAATCATCGCGGCACTTTCATAGTACAGCTCATTGTGATACACGCTCATGATGCTGGCAGGATCTGCACCCTGTGCATACATACCGGCAATCTCATACGTCACAAACAATGACCATCCGAAGGATACCGAAGAACCAAGTGCCACCAGGGTATCCATGTTCGGAGCGCCATGAATCAACGAATTGAAACCGGAAATAAAGAACTTACGGTTGATATACATCACAATCAGCGCCAGGTACATCTGCGTCATGGCCAGAGCCATGTGATTATGCACAAACCATGCCGGCAGCGGCCAGTTCCACATGTTATGACCCATGGAGATATACATCAAAGCTGCCAGAAAGACGATCGACCAGATCAGCCGCTTCTTCAATATCGGTGTTGTTCTGTCCTTTAATGCATCCTCTTCAGCCGCAATCTCACTCTGTGCAGACTGCTTTGCCTCAGCACCTTTCCTTTTCGCACCATAACCGGCATTCTCAACTGCCTTGATAATTGCCGCATCATCTGCCGTACCTTCCACACCCATGCTGTTGGTCAGTAGTGACACCGAGACACTCTTAACACCTGGCACCTTGGCAACTGCCTTTTCCACACGGTTCTGGCATGCTGCACATGACATTCCCGTTACAATATACTGTTCCATACACGACCCTCTTTCTATTTCATCAGCTTCTGCAGCAGTGTCACCAGTTCATCCACTGCCTCATCCTTGCCGTCGCGGATATCATCCGCCACACAGCCCTTGATGTGACATGCCAGCAGCACCTTGTTGAAGCTGTTCAAAGCACTCTGCACCGCTGAAACCTGCACGAGAATATCCGGACAGTACATATCATTCTCAACCATCTTCTCAATACCGCGGATCTGTCCCTCAACACGTTTCAGACGCACAAGCAGGTCTTTCTTTTCCTGCTCACTGCGCAGCACCTTGCGCGTACTGCATGCACATCCTTTCTCCATTCCTTCCATATCTCCTATACCCCACCGGGGTATCTCCCTTCACGGCAATTGTTATATACCCCCGCGGGGTATCTGTCAACAAGCTTGCACGAAAAAAACAGAAACCAGATTTCGCCTGATTTCTGTCTATCTTTACTTCTGATTCAGATTGTAGATCATGCGCATCCCCTTGAATGCCACATCCGGATCATACGTATCAATCGCATGCGTATTAGATGCAATCATCCGGCCAAGACCACCGGTAGCCACCACCGGACAGTCCGTATGCAGGGCATGCTTCATCATCGCAATAACTTTTTCAACCCCGCCAAGATAGCTGTACATCACGCCTGCCTGCATGCCTGACACCGTATTCTTTGCGAGAATGCCGGATGGCATCTGCAGAGCAATGCCAGGCAGCTTGGCTGTATTGTTTTTCAAAGCCTGTGCACAGATATCAAGGCCAGGCGCAATCAGCGTATAGGCAAAGATTCCCTCTGCAGAGACATAGTCATAGGTGACGGCTGTGCCAAAGTCTGCCACAATTACCCCCTGGGGGTACATGGCATGCCCATAGGCCGCATTGACAATCCGATCAGCACCAATCTCACGTGGATTGTCAGTGCGCACCGAGATCCCGGTACGAATACCCGGCCCTACCACAAGCGCATCCAGATCAAAATACTTCTTCACACAGCTGACAAGGGCATGTAATGCATCCGGCACCACACACGAAATGATGGCACCGGCCACCTGCTTTCTGTCAATCCCGGCATCCTGCAGGAAATCCCGCACCGCCAGCCAGTATTCATCCGCCGTACGCGGCGTCAGAGAGCTCAGCCGTATCGTAAAGACAATCTTTTCCTCATCCATCAGGCCAATGCGTACATGTGTATTGCCGGCATCAATCGCCAATAGGTATCCGTGCATCATTTCTCCTCGTACTGCCAGCTCAGGCAGTTCTTTCCATGAGTCCCATGCGTACCGCACTGGGGGCCAGTGCCCTGACCAGCACCGGAATCACAACACCTGCCAGGATGGCCTCCAGAACCATGTTGCTGGAGACAACGCCAAGCAGAAGCACAACAAGCCCCTGCATGCCGGTGCCAAGGGCACTGGCATACTGCGGGCCAAAGAAGATATAGATTCCGCCAAGCACACCAGCCGTATGCAGAACGGTATTGATCACAGCACTCAAAGCTGCCGCCGGCACACTCTTATGCATCAGGCGCAGAAACAGCCGGTACAGATAACCGGACAGCACGCCAAGCAGGATTCTCGGCACAAAGCAGATCAGCAGCGAAGCAAAGTTGCCGGAAACACCGCCGACGGTAATAAACGGAGAGAAGACAAAGGATGTCACACTCGGCTCCATGGTGGCACGGATCAATGATGTCATGCCAAAGACGAAGCCAAGCCCTGCACCAAAGGCGGGACCGCCCAGGATGCCTGCCAGAATAACCGGCAGATGCATGGTCGTGATGGAAAGACCTGCCATGGGAATGTAGCCGATGGGCGTAAAGGCCATCAGGACCTCAATGCCCGCGAAGAAAGCTGCCAGCGTCATCCGCTGAATTCTCTGTTTGTTTTTTGTCATGTTTACCTCCTGCCGCTCCATTGCTGGATGCAGCGAACCAAAACAGAAATGGCCAAAAGCAAAGATCAATGTCCATCGGGATCATTGTCTTTCTGACCGCATTTCATTATAGCCCCGTTCAAAAAGGAAGAGCCATCAACTCTTCCTCAGCATTTCTTTTCCAGTTTCTTTTTATCACAATACAGATAAATGGTGCCGATCACCAGGGAGGCAGCACCCAGGATCAAAGGCAGAATGGCAGCACGAAATGACAGGGAGACCACCTGCATGAAGACTGTCACAAAGAACACCAATGCCATCACATAGTGCAGAACGGCAGCTCTTTCATATCTTGTCAGTTTTTTCTCCACTTTCTTTTTCATACAATTCTGTTTCCGTACCCTTTTTATAACCTTGAACCATAGCAAACGCAACCGGAAACATCACGCCGCAATACAGATCCATCACTCTGATAAAAAAAGAGAATCCCGCAGGACTCTCTTCGTATGCATCAATCAAGCGCGGTTGTTCTGTTCCGGTGCATTGATGTCAATATCAATGTGGTTGGTGCCATCAGCGTGCTCAAAGGCAGCCAGTTCCGGATGTTCACGCTTCTCAGCTGTGTAGTTCTCATAAGCAGGCTTCTTATGCTTCTCTTCTGCCCACTCCTTGTCAGCTACCGGCTTCCATGCAGCGGCATACGGACGGCACTTGTCGCACAGATGCTCAACACTCTCCGGAGACTCGATGTTGGTCTGATGGGCATCTGTCTTGTGAACCATTTCAACAAGCAGATCCGGGTTCTCCAGCATCGGGCACGGTCTCAGATGGTTGCGGTTGAACGGCTGGCCTTCATGGTATGCCATGAACAGCGGGCTCTGCAGCATCTCCAGGATCGTGTTGTTCTTGATGTTGGTGTTGGAGAAGTGAATGAAGACACACGGCTCCGCATCACCATTGGAGTTGATGTGGAAGTAGTTTCTGCCGCCGGCAATGCATCCGCCGACAAACTCACCATCATTCTGGAAGTCCATCGGGAAGAACTGGATGTCGGATGTCTCAGAACGAACCTCACGGATTCTCTTGATCATGTAAGTTCTCTGCTCCGGTGTCGGCATCAGCTCAGGCACAGCATTGTTGCCAACCGGCATCAGATGGAAATAGAAGCCATAGTGGGCACCCTTGGAAGCCAGCATATTGAAGAAGTCATCACTTGTGACTGCATCAATGTTGTCCTTTGTATAGCAGATGGATGTGCCGAAGATAATGCCATACTTATGCAGCAGGTCCATTGCCTTCATGACAGCATCATAGTGGCCATTGCCGCGGCGCTCATCATTTGTCTTCTCAGAGCCTTCAATAGAAAGCATGTAGGAGATATTGCCAAGCTGCTGAATTCTCTTGCAGACATCCTCATTGATCAGTGTGGAGTTGGAATACAGGACGAAGAAGCAGTCATTGTGCTTCTCAGCCAGTTTCTCAATATCCTTCCACTTTACCATCGGCTCACCGCCGGTCATCATATACAGATGCGGACCAAGCGCCTTGCCTTCGGTGACGATCTTATCCATCTCATCAAAAGTCAGAGAGCTCTTGTGACCGTAGGTACCGCTCCAGCAGCCGATGCAGTGCATATTGCAGGCACTGGTCGGATCAAACAGGATGAGCCAGGGAATGTTGCAGTTATACTTCTGACGGTTCTCACGAATCATCTTCGTGCCGCGGAAGAAAGACTCATAGCCCAGATTCAGCAGCATCATCTTTGCATAATGCGGATCCGCATCATCAATCATGCTGTTGATCATCTTCATCCAGCGGTTATCAGGATTGGAAACATACTTCCGGACTCTCTCAAATGTCTCCGGCTTTGCGTCCTTATAGAACTTCTCAGCCATGTCGACAATCTTCAGATATACTTCTGAACGCTCCTGGTAATCCTTTGTATTCTTTACCTTCTTTACAAGCTGGTCTGCAACCAGAGACACAGCCTGTCTCTCTGCTGCATGCGAGATATTTTCCTTCATTGATGCCATATCGTTCTCTCCCCTCTATCCATATATGGCTGTATGACAAGGCCATATATACAGGTTATCGCTCATTATTTTGTCACATTGTCCACAAAATGGCATCTACATTTTGCGCGACTTGTCAAATCTGTACCGCCTGTCACAACTTCTTTGCAAATGTATAGGCTTACAGGACAAACAAAGCGATTCTGTACACATAGCATACTAAAGTGATATGCGTTTACTTTCCAGCATTTTGCCCATTTGCCAAACCCCGAAACAAAAGTACAATAGGCTGGATTGCGGGAGGCTCTATGAAACAAGTCAAATCCATTCTGATTATTATTCTTGGCAATATGCTCTATGCCCTCAGCGTCCAGCTGTTCCTGGTCCACTCCGGCCTGCTGACCGGCGGCACCACCGGTATCGCTCTGGCTGTCAATGCCATCAGCGGTTTCTCCATCTCCCTGTTTGTTCTGATTTTCAATATCATCATGCTCATCCTGGGATGGCTTGTACTGGGAAAGAAATTCGCCCTGACAACCATTCTTTCCACCTTTGTCTACCCATTATCCCTGTCCCTGTTTGAACAGACACTGAAAAACACCGTATTGACCGCCACGCCGATCTTAAATGCCATCTTTGCAGGCCTTGGCATCGGCCTCTCCCTTGGCCTGGTCATCCGTGAAGGTGCCTCCACCGGCGGCATGGATATCCCGCCGCTCATTCTCAACAAGCTCTTTAACCTGCCCGTATCTGCCACCATGTATGCTTTTGACTTTGCCATCCTGATCTTCCAGGCTTTCCTGCACACCCCGGAAGAAGTGCTCTATGGCATCCTGATCGTACTGATCTACACCCTCACACTGGATAAGCTGCTGTTATCCGGCACCGCAAAAACAGAAGTGAAAGTGATCTCCAAAAAGACGGATGAAATCCGGCAGGCAATCCTGCAGGAAATGGACCGCGGCGTCACCATGCTGGATGCCAAAGGCGGCTATGGACAGGAACAGCAGGAACTGCTGCTGTCCATCATTTCCAACCGCGAACTGCCCGCCATCGAAAAAATTATTCGCCGCATGGACCCGGCTGCCTTTGTCATCGTCTCCCGTGTTTCACAGGTAGAAGGCCGCGGCTTCACCATGAAAAAGAAATATCCAGACCATCACACCAGATGAGAATACAGAAGAGAAAGCTGGCAATGCACAGAAGAAAGACGGATCCGGCCATACAGACAGACCGGATGAACGCCTTCGGTAATCACACGTGCATCCTTTGCCGCCATGTTCTCTTCTTTTTTCATGACCGCATCCATCCGCACAGACAAATCGTCCTTCATGATACCGGCACAGCGATGTTTCTCCATCACCACAACCTCCCGATCAGAAAGAATCAGTGTCAAGCTCCCACAGCGCAGCACCATTCCACCCGCAAAAGGAAACGGTGTCCGGGAAACAATATGGCATTCATAGCGTTTCTCTCCCTGCACCAGCCAGATCTTCTCACTGGCATGCAAAACAGATGAAATACTCTCATCCACACTGCCCAGATCAAAATGCACAAGCAGCCGCACCAGTATAAAAAGCAGGAAGAAACCGCCCGCGCAGGCAAGAAACCATATCTGGAAAACAGACAAAACAAGAGAAATCACCACCCCAAGCTGTGCCAGCACATCTGTTGTCATATACCGATTGGCCGACAAAAACATCCCGGTATGATCCAGCCGGTTCCACGGAATTCGATATTCTTCATTCAAATCATTTTCCATATCCACTAGTATACTTCACCCAAAGTCTCCGCCAGCATGCATCTGGCTCTTTCCTGTTCCAATCATCATAAATCGCAAAAAAGAGAATCAGCATTTTCAGCCAATTCTCTTTGATGGCGCCTTAAACAGGGCTCGAACCTGTGACACCCTGGTTAACAGCCAGGTGCTCTGCCGACTGAGCTATTAAGGCGTGCGTTAATAGTATACGGCACTGCAACCCATCTTGCAACAAATATTTTTCATTTCTCAAATAAACCGTTACTATTCAGCGATATGAGACATTAAGTTGTAAAGCTCTATGAATCTTCGATCATTTTCATAAATGTTTTCATAAAAGCTCCGTTTTTTTTGAAGAAGTTGCTGTGGAAAACTTTTGCAATCCAGCGTTTGTCATATTTGATATGGCAGGTGATCTGTACCTAAATCCCGGCTCTGAAATAAGCAAGCTGTGGAAAACTGCTTTTTTTGAGACGATTGTCCTTCAAAACAGCCATGTTTTACTGACTTTTTCCACATATTGATTTCGTCTTTTACTTTGTTTATTCTGTGATCATGAAATATAGTAATCACTTATCACCAGAGACGTATCTCGCTCACAAGGAATACTTTGATCAGGGACTGATTCAATGCCTGGAACGCCAGAAGGAACTGAATGTTTCCCTGAAAGAGAAACTGGAAATCAGAACAGCCAGATCAAAAGCTGATGTGCGCATGATCCAGTCATTGATATTGAAGCTGCGGGGTATTGAAACTACTGTCTGTGTCCTTAAGAAGCAGAACGCAGACAGTCAGACTGAACTGGACAAGCTGAAATCAGAAATTAAACAAATTTCTAATGCTGTTACTCTGGAAATTGAGAAACGCGATAAACGGATTGAAGATCTTTTGAAGATTATTCAGGACCAGAATGATGAACTTAACGATCTGAAACGTAAAGATCGCAAAAGAAAGATGTCTGATACGACGAATATCAATAATCCATCCAGCACATACAGATTTGATGATGCAGTCAAACAGAAAGGCAAAGCACCTGTCAATTCAAGAAAAGAAACAGAACGCAGCAGAGGCGGACAGAAAGGACATGCGTCCACAAGATCATCACTGTCTTCTCATTGTGACAAAGTCATTGAGATTCATGTGAAAGCAGCACCTTCAGGTGCACAGCCTGTCTATGATGAAAGCGGCAGAATCAAATATTATTGTGCGCAGGTAAAAGATGCCCGTTATGTCACAGAAATCCGTGAATATCATTTTGTGGTCAGCGATGATGGAATTACTTTGCGTGCGGATATGATGAACAGATTCCGGATTAATCCACTTGTCTATTCAGATTATCTGAAAAGCCAGGTGCTTTATCTGCAGAGTAAGGGAGTCGTGTCGCTTGGACGTCTCTGCCAGATTCTGAATGAGTTGAGCAATGGAGAACTGAGCTTAACAGAGAGCACGGTTGTCAACTGGATGAGAGAATTTGAGGAAAGAAGCCGGGATTATCGTGCATATGCAATAGAGCAGATCATAAATACCTGGCTTGTGCATGTGGATGAAACAGGATACAGGATCAACGGCATGCAATCATGGCTTCATGTGCTTTGCACACCACAGTTTGCCTATTTTGTAATGACACAGAAGCGGAAAGATGCAGAGACAGGACCGTTGAAGCTCCTTGAAGGGTTTTCAAATGTACTGTGCCATGATCACTTCAAGCCATACTATACTCTGCTGAACTGTGAACATTCAGAATGCAATGCACATATAGAGAGGTACCTGAAAGCAGGAGTTGATTTTGATGAGATCGAAGGATGTGCAGAGATGCTCAGGCTTCTGCAGCGTTCGCTGAAAAGAAAAAATGAACTGATCGCAGAAGGCAGAAACGAAATGGATAAAAGCGAGTATGAAGGCATCAAAGGAGAATATCTTGCAATCATAGACAAAGCAATTGATCAGTATAAACAGGAACATGAAGAAACGCCTGCAAAATATGTACCGGATGGTATCAAGACGCTGAAACGAATGAAGGAATATGTAGATGAACATCTGCTGTTCCTGAGGGACTTTGATGTGACGTATACGAATAACGCAGCAGAACGGCAATGCCGTACTGTAAAGGCACATAAGAAGATATCGGGACAGTGTTACAGCATAGATACTGCATCGTATTTAACATCCCTTCTGACCGTCATCCAGAGTGCAAATCTGCAGAAAGCAAATACACTGGAACTAATGACTGCACTGATGAACGGAAGGTGGCAAAGGCCAACAGAGAGCACTGAACACGCCAGAGCATAACTCCGGCGTGTTTTTAAAAGTTTACATTGTCGCTGAATAGTAACAATAAACCGCATTATGCTCTACCAATGCGCAGATTTATGTACAGCACTAACACATAATGCCGTTTCCACTGCACAAGCACTTCTCAAATCTTTTCACATTCAGGCAGGGAACTCAGTTCTTTCCAGAGCAATAGGGTAGAGTGAGCCGCGTTAGCGGCTCGACCCTCCCGTTGCACCGTACGTACGGTTTTCCGTATACGGCGCTACGTTTGTATTTACTTACGATTATTGAGATAGTATTCCAACGGGTTGACC
>NZ_JALBUR010000045.1:0-11997 GCF_033971865.1 Grylomicrobium aquisgranense
TGGTCAACCCGTTGGAATACTACCTCAATAATCGTAAGTAAATACAAACGTAGCGCCGTATACGGAAAACCGTACGTACGGTGCAACGGGAGGGTCGAGCCGCTAACGCGGCTCACTCTACCCTATTTGGATCAATATGGAGGAAAACAGAATGCGGAAACTGAGAAAAGAAATGATTGCCATCATCACAGTGGTGATGGTACTGCTGGCAGGCTGTGGTTCCTCTGCTCTGCCCAAAGTGCCGTTCTATGCCACCATGCGCACAGGACATTCCGGAACGCTGGAGATGCTGTACTACGATACCAATACCTATGGTTATAAGGGTGAAAACCGTGACATGCAGAAATATGCCATTGTCTATGTGCCCTATGGCTATGATGCCAGCAGGCAGTATGATGTGTTGTTTCTGATGCATGGCATGGGCGGCTCTGCCGCAAGGTTCCTTGGTACACCGGATGATCCCCGTGAGGATAAGGTCATGATTGATAATCTGATCCGGAATGGAAAGATGGAGCCGATGATCATTGTGGGCATTTCCTATTATCCCGATAACCAGGAAGATGATAACGATGACTATGATGCGGCACTGACAAAGAACTTTGGCACTGAGCTCAGAAATGATCTGATGCCAGCTGTCGAGGCCAGATACAGTGTGTACAAAGATCGTGAGCACCGTGCCTTTGGCGGTTTCTCCATGGGTGCGGTCACAACATGGTACCGCATGTGTGACAGCATGGACCTCTTTTCCAAATACATTGCCATGTCTGGCTCCTTGTACTGGGGTGCAGATGATCAGGCGAGAAATGATCCCGCCGGATATATCACAAACACAATTCAGGCAGAAGGATATGGCAAAGATGATTTCCGGGTATGGGCAGCCACTGGCAGTGATGACTTTGCCAACGATACGATGGTCAGACAGATGGAATCGTTGAAACAGACAGACCTCTTTGATTTCTCTGATACTGGCAATACAACATGGCATATCGGGGATGGCGAAAAGCATAACTCCCATGCCACGACAAGATATCTGTATACAGCATTGCCGGCTTTGTTTTCGGCGGAATGATGCGATCTGCGGTACACTTGAGAAGAAAACAAGAGGTATTGCAATGGAAGTATTAGACAAAGAATATCTTGAAAAACTGTCGGATTCACTGACAGAACAGGATCATGTGCTATCCGTTATGGCAGGCCATGAGGATCTGATGACATTGGCTCTGGATGCAAGAAAGAGTGCATCGCTGCATCAGGCATTCAATGTGGAGGTGGCACATCATGGCATCACTGCCCAGAAACAAAGCGGCAGATGCTGGATGTTTTCTGCACTCAACTACCTGCGTGAGATCACTGCAGAGAAGATGAATGTCGAACAGTTTGAATTCTCAGAAAACTATCTGGCCTTCTATGACAAGCTGGAAAAGGCCAATAACTGGCTGAATATGGCCATGGAAACAGCCGATGAACCGCTGTCTTCACGCCAGGTGCAGTATCTGTTCCGCGGTATTGGGGATGGCAATGTCTGGGATCAGGTCAGAGGTCTTGTGACAAAGTACGGCCTTGTACCAAAGGAAGTCATGCCGGAGACATGGGCTTCCAGCCATACAAAGACTGCGGATCAATTGACCAACCGTATCCTGAGAAAATACGGTGCAGAGATCCGCAAGGCTGAAAAGAAAGACAGGAATGCCATCAAAGCACAGGCTATGACACAGATCTACCGTCTGCAGTGCATCCTGTTTGGACAGCCGGTTGAAAGCTTTGATTATGCATGGCGTGATAAAGATAATCACATGCACGAAGAGAAAGCTCTGACTCCGTTAACTTTCTATCAGAAGTATGCCGGCATTGATCTTTCCCAGTATGTCCATGTGATCTGTGAGCCAACATCCTATGAACCCATGCATGTATGCATTGTGTCTCATGATAATGGCAATATGGCTGAAAACAACCGGGTCAGATTAAACCTGGAAATGGATGAACTGGAGAGTTTGTGCATTGCCCAGCTGAAAGCAGGAAAGCCGGTATGGATCGGCCTGGATGCGGGCGCCTTCATTGACAGAGAAGAAGGAATCCTGGATCCGGACAGCTATGTGCTTTCCGCTGCAGCAGGTGATCTTTCGATGAGTAAGAAAGACCTGCTGGAAACTTGTGAGAGTTCACCAAACCACAATGTTCTTCTATTAGGCGTGCATCTGGATGAAGATGGTAAGCCGGTCAGATGGAAGATTGAAAACTCCTGGGGCAAAGACAGTGGAAAAGACGGCATCTATGCCTGCAGTGAAGATTATTTCAGAACCTATGTCTTTGAAGCGGCGATTCACAAGGATTTCCTGAGCAAAGAACAGAAAGAATACCTGGAGAAAGAGCCTGTGGTATTGAAGCCGTGGGATCTGCCCTGGATGTAAGATCGTCATAAGCACAAGAAAAAATCTCAATAAAAGCTTCCCCCTGGGGAAGTTTTTATCATCCAAGTTCATCGAGAATGTGAAATACGACGGCGTGGTCTTTGTTGGTGCCGATCTGATAATGGGCTGCCTCTTTGGCTTCTTCACAGCCATTGGCCATGGCATAGGAGTTGGCAAAGTGTTCCAGCATTTCCAGATCATTCAGGCCATCCCCATACACGGCTGTCTCATCTTCCCTGATGCCAAGATGTTCTGCCAGTCTGGCAACACCCAGTGCCTTGGTTACACCAGCTGCGGTGATCTCAAACATGCCGGCAATCGTTGGCGCATTGGTCAGAGAACTTTGATGCGCCCGCAGGAATGCTTTCATGCGTTCCTCTTCATCCCCTGTACAAAAGTTTGCATTAATCTTATAAATTGGCGATGAAAGAATCTGCGCATCACTGCAATTGAAACAGAAGTCTTCCACAAAATCCCTGAGACGCAGTGGCGAACCGGGCGTTTCGCGAAAGCCAAACCGTTTGAATTCTTCTATTTTGGTTTCCATGGTGCCTCTGGACAGGGTGCATTCTGCACTGATGAATTCAATCTCGCTGTCCGGGAATGCTTCAAGTATATCGGCGACTGTATCCTGCGGGATAGGATGGCTGGCAATCACACTGTTATCCGGGCTGATCACCATGGCCCCATTCATGCATACACGATAGATATTCTGCAGGCCGAGCCGTTCCAGTTCATGCCTGTGCAGGGATCTGCCTGTAGCTGCACTGAAATATCTGCCCCTGTCAAAAACTTTGGCAATCATGTTCAGTGAGGCCCTGTCAGTGAGATGATCCTCATTGAGCAGGGTGCCATCCAGATCACATGCGAATAACTGTATCTTTGTCTGTTCTGTTTTTTCCATATGTCAGTATTTTAACCGGCAAATGATAAATGGAGGTTGTAAATGATTTTCCTGCAGGCAAAATCAGGATTGATCTGCTGTGTGTTTCGGTGTTCGTCTGACAACAGATACAGCAGTCAGGCCGATGATGATTCCGAATACGATAGATGTCAGTACATCAGATGGAAAATGGACAAACAGATACAGTCTTGAGAAACTGATCAGGATGGCAAGAGGAATGGCAGCCCAGCTAAACCTGTGATTGGCACATGTGATGATCACGGCACTGATGATTGCTGTAAGGGTATGGCCGGATGGAAAGGAATAATCTTTTGGCATATGGATGAGCAGATTTACATTTTCGATCCAGCATGGTCTGGGTCTTGCGATGATATTCTTCAGAATGACATCACAGATAAGGTTTCCACAGAGAATTCCTGCCATCAATGCAATGCCGTATTTCCGGTATTTCTTTGAGGCAAACAGAAGGACAGCCGCCAGTAACCAGATCAGGCTGCCATTGCCAAGCATCGTGATTTTCGGCATTAGAAAATCCAGAAAGGGACAGCGCATATAGTGCTGGATGAAGTGCAGAATCATCCAGTCTGTCTTTTGAATCCATGTAAGCATGATATTACCGGTATTATTGTAGCGGATTGGCAAAGAAAAGCCTGATGGATATGCATCAGGCTGGATCAATCAGTACAGTTTGGTGAGGATGTCGACACACTTGTCAATGCCAAGTCTGCCAGAGTTCAGGCAGATATCATAGTTCTGGGCATGGCCCCACTTCATGTCGGTATAGAAGCGGTGATAGGCTGCTCTGCGCTTATCCTTGTCTTTGAGTCTTTGCTCAGGAGATTCCGGACGCTCGCCATATTCCTTGACAATGCGCTCTGCCCGCTTTTCCATGCTGGCATGGATGAAGACAGTCAGGCAGTCTTCCTTGTCTTTCAGGACATAGTCGGCACATCTGCCGACAATGACACATGGTGATTTCTCGGCCAGATCGAGAATGACCTTGCACTGGATCTGCCAGATGAGATCCTGGTTGGTCGGGCCTGCCTGGCGGTTGGCCAGGACGGCACCCAGCCAGCCGCCAGGCGTGTCTTCGCTGTCCTCTTTGAGATAGCTTTCGGCATAGCCGCTTTCTGCCGCAATTTTCTGAATGATTTCGGCATCATAGCACGGAATGCCAAGCTTTTTTGCGGTCAGTCTGCCAATGGTGCGGCCGCCGCTGCCAAATTCACGGCTGATGGTAATGATTCTGTTCATGCAATTTTCTCCTTTCTATCAAGTTTTCTGTATGTCTGTATGATAATACATAATGCGACGATAAACGTAAGAATATCGGCTGCCGGGAAGGAATACAGCAGACCGTTCAGCTGGAACTTCAGCGGCAGCAGGATCGGCAGGGAGACACCAAGCACAATCTCTCTGACCATGGAAATGATGGTGGATTCAACAGGCTTGCCCATTGCCTGCAGGAAGATGAAGGAGCCTTTGTTAACGGTTGCCAGAGGCATCATGCAGAGGTATATGCGGAAACATCTGATGGCAAAGTCACGGTAGTATTCGCTTTCGTTCCTTGCACCAAACAGATTGATGATATTGGCAGGGAAGACTTCGACGATGACAAGGGCTGCCAGACCGATCAGGAATTCTGCTGTCAGCAGATAGGAGAAGAATTTCTTTGCACGGTCATTGCGCTTGGCGCCGATGTTATAGCCAACCACCGGAATACAGCCTGCCGCAAGGCCGACGGCCATGGAAATGACAATCTGGAAGAATTTCATGACAATGCCAAGAACTGCCAGTGGGATCTGTGCATACTGCTCCTGGGAGAAGATCGGATCCAGGGCACCGTATTTTGTGCATACATTCTGGACAACGGCCATGGAAACAACGAGTGAAATCTGGGACAGGAAACTTGTGATGCCAAGAGACAGGAATTTCTTCATCAGGCTTCCCCAAAGGCCGAAGCTGTTTTTATGCAGCTGAATGGCTTTCATGTGGAATAGGTACCAGATGGAAAGAATGGCTGTCAGAATCTGTCCCATGACGGTGGCGATGGCAGCACCGGCCATGCCCATGTGCATCGGGAAGATGAAAACAGGATCCAGGATGATGTTGGCTATCGCACCAGCCAGTGTGGCTGCCATGGCAAAGTTGGGGGAGCCATCTGAACGGATAATGGAGTTAACGGCCTGACCGAACATGTAGAAGGGGATGCCCAGGGTGATCCAGAAGAAGTATTCTTTGGCATTCCTGAATGTGTCTGCGTTGACTCTGCCGCCAAACAATGTCAGTAACGGTTCCTGCAGAATCAGATAGAGGACTGTGAGAATGATGCTGGCAATGATGCAGAGTACAATGGCATTGCCTACCGTTTTGTGGGCACGTTCCTGTTCACCGGCACCAAGTGAGATACTGACATAGGCACAGGCACCGTCACCGATCATGACAGCAATGGCCAGGGCAACAATAGTCAGTGGAAAGACAACTGTATTGGCAGCGTTTCCATAGGAGCCAAGGTAGCTTGCATTGGCAATGAAGATCTGGTCTACGATGTTATACAGTGCTGCGACAAGCAGTGAAATGATACAGGGGACAGAGAACTTCCGCATCAGTCTGCCGACGCTCTCTGTCTCCATAAAAGCATTTGTTTTTTCTTCCATGTATGAATATCCCCTTTCAAGCCAGACAGATCGAAAAAAATACAGTGAACGCAAAATGCGCACACTGTATCGTGTCGGCCGTATCAGCCGGTATCGTATCGTGTCTGGTTAACATTCAGGAGTTTCCCGCCAATTCTCAATTTTGTCAAGCTTCAAAATAGGGAAAACAGGAAGGATTTAAATGCATCAAGCCATCATTTTTTCAGCACAAGGCCATCATGGAAGGCTTTGCCGACAATTGGACCAATGACACGGTAGGTGCTGGTACTGATATCAAACATGATCGGCTGCATCTTATCAAGATCCACTCTGCCATCTGTCAGCACCTTTTCATCGACTTGAGAGCTGACAATCTTACCGACCAGAATGCCTGTTTCATCATCCCATGACTTGAGTTCACATTCCAGGGTAACCGGGTATTCTTCAATGATCGGTGCATTGACATGGGTACTCTTATGAACATGCACACCGGCTTTTTCAATCTTATTGACATGATTGCCGGTTTCCACACCAAAATAATCTGAAATCACAACAGTGTCTTTGGTTGCCATGGCTACAGTGAAAGCCTTTGTCTTCTTGATGTTTTCAGTTGTTTTGTGCTTGGCCAGGAACAGGGTGATCTCACCATAGTCGCTCTGCTGTCCCCAGGCTGCATTCATGGCATTGGGGACCCCATTTTCATCATAGGTGCCAATGATAAACACACCCTCTGGAACAATGACTGATTTGCTGGAACTGAATTCTTTCATAACATTTCTTCCTTTCTTTTTCTCTGGATCCATTACTGCTTTGTCACAAAGATCGATACAGTATTGTTTTGATCTGGCTGAATCGGCTCTGTTGCAAAACTGAAATTGCCGCGGAACGACCAGTCGTCTGGTGCCTGTGTGACCTGCAGGGGACCCACACAGACTGTATTGCCATACACAGTGAATGTCTGGACGCCTGCAGGAAATGACGTATCTACACTGGCTTGGCCAACTTTGACATCCTTGTTGTCATAGTCATAGAACGCAAAGGTGATTGTGCCTGTGGATGCCTGTATTTCCACATCTGTATAAGCAGAATCCTGATTTTGGTCATTTGTGGCACCGATATGTATGTGGATGGGATCAGAACCGACCATGTCATTAGGCCATGTACTTTCATCGGTTGAAAAGGTAAACGATGGATCGCTTGTCAGAAAGTCTGCTCTGCCCCAGGAAATATCATACTGGGATGCGTTGGTTACAGGCTGCCATTGGATTGTGATCTGATCATCCGAGGCACTGACATCTGTGATGACAGGCGTTGATAAAACGTGTGTACCGCCGTCTGCGATCTCTTTGCTGGACCAGCTTTTGATGAGACTGGATGATACCGCAGTTTGTGATGGAAAGGCAGACGGAGCTGGCGTTGGTGAAACGGCTGCTGCAGATGAAGAGGGTGAGACAGAAGGAACAGCAGATGGGGAAGGGGAAGAAGCAGTGGATTTACAGCCGCAAAGAGCACTGATACAGGCGGCTGCCATGATGATTTGTATTCTTGTATGCATAGGATCTCCTGCCTTCAGTCTAGACCAGATTTAGCAATACTTCAAATCACTGCAGATCTTCCTAGTAATTATGGCAGTAAGATCAGTGCACCTGCTGATCCAAATGTGCAGGGATATACCTTTACCAGCTGGTATACAGATTCTGCCTGCACACAGAAATATGATCTCTCCCATACTGTAACAGAGAATCTGACTCTGTATGCAGGATGGGAAACATCAGCCGCTTCTAATGTTTCATCTTCGAATGCGGACAGTAACAGAATCAGTCCGCAGACAGGTGTTGAGGCAATACTGACAGGAGTGTATGTTATGTTTGGTGGGTCGCTGGCTATGCTTGGTGCAACTATTGTCTCTTCTCTGTTTATCCGCAGGAAATTTCCTCGTTAAGTTAGATAATTCAGAAACCAGATAACAGCTTGCATGCATAGAGCAGAAGTGGCTGCAACGCCAAGATTCTTTGACTTAACTATGTCAAATCATCTTATTCGTTACAGCCCCTTTGAGAAATTCTATTCAAAGCAAACTGTCAAAGTCCCGTTAAATAATGCGTAACAGCGTGCCTTTCCGGAGGAAGGATACATGCTGTGAGCATCATGCATTTCCTCACCTATTCTTCCATATATAATGTAGTTCATGAAAAGAATCACTGTGTTTCTGATGATTTTGGCGATGACACTGTCAGGCTGTGCACAGGCAAAGAAAGATGTGTATCAAAGCTCTGATACAACGGACTTTACTGCCATTGTGTCCAGTGATCTGCACTTTACACTGGATCCGGATTCTGCCAGTACAGTTGTACCGGCAGAGCCGTATTCACGTGAGTTCATGGAGGCCTTTGTCAGTCAGGTGATTGCGGAGCATCCCAATGTATTCATCCTGACCGGTGATAATACCAATACAGGCAATCCGGATGATGAAAGGGCTTTGGCATCGATTCTGGAACGGGTCAGAGATGCCGGTATTCCGGTGGTGATGACAACCGGTAATCACGACTATGACTTTTCAGATGCGGATACGTATGAGGAAAACTATGCGTCTTTGCTGGATATGGAAGACAGGGATCCTTCTTCCCTGAGCTATGTGCGCCGCATTGGTGATGTGACATTGCTGGCGATGGATGATGGCGCGGTTGATCAGGGCAGGATACCACAATTCTCCAAAGAGACGATGAAGTGGCTGAAGGAAAAGCTGAAAGAGGCGTCTTTGCGCAATGACAAGATCATCTTCCTGGCACACCGTTCTGTATTATATAAGGCTGATGATGAACGCTATGCCAGCTATCATATCCAGAATGAAGGACTGTATGATCTGCTTGTAAAGTATCATGTACAGTTGGCTCTTACCGGCCATCAGCATCATCCCTCAATCCTGGTGAAGGATTCTCTGCATGAGATCATCAGTGGAATGCCTTTGACGGATACGCATTGCTTTGGTGTGCTTTCGATCATGGGAAAGGATGTGTCTTTTTCCACGGAGCCAATTGACTTTTCTGCCTATGGCTCTCAACAGTGTGTGAGTGATATGGCAGCTGCTGATCAGCAGGCTGTGGACAATCAGCTGGCAACGGTTGAGGAATTGCTGAAGAATGCCAAGAGTGATCCGCTGTATGAACAGGGGAAGAGTCTGCTTCTGAACATCTTTACGGCACTGAAAGAGGGGAGTTTAGGAGCGCAGGCTGATACGTTTCGGGACGATCCGGCATTGGCACTTGTGCAGGCACAGCTGGCGGATACCAACTATGGACCATGGCTGAATGATCTGCTTGCCAGTCCACCAGCAGATCCCAATCATCTGTCATTTGTGTGGCAGGATGGTGCATGAGTGTTTTTTGGCACTGCCTGCTGTCCTGGAATGAGACATACGTGATGAACTGGTATGACATGCATATGCATGTTTTTGGCATGCATGCATACTATTCGTGATAGCTGTAATGTTGTAATAAGAAAATGATATAATCAAAGGACACGAAGGAGAAATTCTCATGAGTACTGATTTTAATTCTAATGAATATCTGCATCGGATGCAGGAGTGGTGGCGGGCAGCGAATTATCTGTCTGCGGCCCAGCTGTATCTGCTGGATGATCCGCTGCTGAAGCGTCCTTTGACTATGAAGGATGTGAAGAAGAAGATTGTCGGCCACTGGGGCACGGTGCCTGGCCAGAACTTTGTGACGGTCAATCTGAACCGTGTCATCAAAAAGTATGATCTGGATATGATTCTCTTGTCCGGACCTGGTCATGGCGGCAACTTCTACATTGCCAATGACTATCTGGATGGCACATATTCTGAAGTGTATCCGAATATTACCCAGGATGAGAAAGGTCTGCAGAAATTGTTCAAGCAGTTCTCGTTCCCGGGCGGTGTGCCTTCACACTGCGCTCCGGAAACACCTGGCTCCATCAATGAAGGCGGCGAGCTTGGCTATTCTTTAGCCCATGGCTTTGGTGCTGTGTTTGACAATCCGGATCTGATTGCGGCTGTTATTGTTGGTGATGGCGAGGCTGAAACAGGCCCGCTGGCTACCTCCTGGCATTCCAACAAGTTCCTGAATCCGGAACATGATGGTGCGGTGCTGCCGATCCTGCATTTGAATGGCTACAAGATTTCCAATCCGACCATTCTGTCCCGTATCTCCAAGGATGAGCTGACATCGTTAATGCATGGCTATGGCTGGAAGCCATACTTTGTTGAGGGTGATGATCCTGAGAAGATGTTCCCTCTGATGGCAGAGACGATGGATAAAGTCATCGAAGAGATTCGTGCCATTCAGAAGAATGCCCGTGAAAATCATGATGATACCCGTCCGTTCTGGCCGATGATTGTCCTGCGTACACCAAAGGGCTGGACCGCACCGAAGAAGGTGGACGGTGTCCCGATTGAGGGCAGCTTCCATGCCCATCAGGTACCGGTGGAAATCAAGGATGAAGAACATCTGCATATCCTGGAGGACTGGCTGAAGAGCTATCATCCGGAAGAACTGTTTGATGAAAATGGCACCTTGAAGGATGAGATCCGCTCGCTTTCTCCGATTGGAGATCACCGTCTGGGAGCCAATCCGCACGCCAATGGCGGCAAGCTTCTCCGTGATCTGATCATGCCGGACTTCCGTGATTATGCGGTGGATGTGAAAGAACCGGGTTCTGCAGAAGCACAGGACATGATGGAACTTGGCAAGTTTGTCCGTGATATCTTCAAGGCAAATGACAAAGCACGCAATTTCCGTATCTTTTCACCGGATGAGGGTATGTCCAACCGTTTGAACCATGCCTTTGAGGCAGAGAATCGTCCGTGGGAGGCAGAAATGCTGCCGACGGATGAGCATCTGGCCAGAGATGGCAGAATCATGGATGGCATGCTTTCCGAGCATATGTGTGAGGGCTGGCTGGAAGGCTATCTGCTGACAGGCAGACATGGCTTCTTTGATTCCTATGAAGCCTTCGTCAGAGTTGTCGACTCTATGGCTGCCCAGCATGCCAAGTGGCTCAAAGTATGCAATCAGCTGCCATGGCGCCAGGACATTGCCTCACTGAACTTCATCCTGACATCTCATATCTGGCAGCAGGATCACAATGGCTTCACCCATCAGGATCCTGGCTTCATGGACCACATTGCAAACAAGAAGGCTGATGTGGTGCGCATCTATCTGCCGGCGGATACCAACTGCCTGTTGAGTACAATGGATCACTGCCTGCGAAGCCGCAACTATGTCAACGTGGTCATTGCCTCCAAGCACCCGCGTCCGCAGTGGTTCTCCATGGAAGAAGCAGTCAACCTGTGCACACAGGGTCTTGGCATCATTGACTGGGCAAGCAATGACAAGGGATGTGAACCGGATGTGGTCATGGCTTGTGCCGGTGATACACCGACGCTGGAGACACTTGCTGCCGTATCCATCCTGAGAAAAGAACTGCCGGATCTCAAGATCCGTGTGATCAATGTTGTCGACCTGTTCAAACTGCAACCATCTCAGGAACATCCGCATGGACTTTCCGATGCCCAGTATGACATGCTGTTTACAACCGACAAGCCGATCATCTTTGCCTTCCATGGCTATCCGACACTGATTCATGAGCTGACATACCGCCGTCACAACCGCAACCTGCATGTACGCGGCTATAAGGAAGAGGGCACGATCACCACACCATTTGATATGCGTGTGCAGAATGATATTGACCGCTTCCATCTGGTTGAGGATGTATTGCTGCGTCTGCCGCAGGATAAGTTCCATGATCAGACAGCCCATCTGTTCCAGAAGATGGAAAACAAGCTGGTGGAACACCGTCAGTACATTCGTGAATACGGACAGGATCTGCCAGAGGTTGCCAATTGGAAGTGGCAGAAAGGCTGATGCAGGGGAGAGATCAGTCCAATGTCATTAAGATAAGCTCATGAAAGTGATATTGAGATTTTGACCCGTTAAGTTAAGAAGCTGGATGAAGAATAATAATGTTATTCTTCAGGACTCAGCTTCTTTTTTGTTCAGCTCTTAGAGGA
>NZ_JALBUR010000046.1:0-11637 GCF_033971865.1 Grylomicrobium aquisgranense
ACCAGGCCAAAGGTATGGCAGCCAAGAGAGGATCAGTAAGCGGAGCACTCAAAGCGGAAGAACTGGCAGAGATGATGCTCTATGCCAGGAATCACAGCGCAGCGGAGGCCATCCTGATGGCGTTTAATGCCGGTTATATGGCAGGGAGGCACTCCAATGGCTAATAACAGGCCGGACTTTGTAACGGATGCTCAGAGGGATTTTTGCAGCAAATACTCCCTGCTGGCACATCGTAATGATGACTGGGCAGCATTGATCTATCTGCTGGGCATTGATCAGACATGCAGAGAACATGCTGCAGAGATCATCCAGGGCGGGGAGCTGCAGATGGACTCACTTCATGCACCCTGGCAGACAACTGGCAGCCTGGCCACCATGCGCCTGGCATTCAACCTGTTTGGGTACACTGTCCCAGATGGTGAAGATCCAGACGATTATGCAGTGAAAGCACTGTTCTCACACATCGACGAGGAACACAGAGCCGCCTTTGTGCAGGCCATCTACTACTTTGCGTAACCTTTACTATTTTTTTCAGTGAAATGGCATTGATGGAAGAAATAGTTAAGATTTTTCGCATCATAAAAAATGGCAAAAAGTTAACTATTTTTGAAAAAATTTTGTTAGCTCAAATATAGTAAAGTTTTGTCCCCATGAAAAGCTGATGAAATGGGAGGAAATCGCATTTAGAAATCAGCAAGTGTAGAAACCAATGAATGCAGCGAAGCGCAAAAAGATCACTACTAACTTTTGGAAGATCCAGGGCGGCCATTGTATGAGCAATCGAATGATTGCGAGTGGCCGCAGGCGTAATGCAGAGACTTAAAAGATAGAACGGTGAACGAATCGTTCACCGTCAACGGGACAAAAGACCAAGGGAGGGACACAATGAAAAGCACGAAAGCACCCGGCACAGGGTAATTGAAACAGAGCGGACACGAACCAGCCCGCCAAGCATCGCAAACCACGATATTAGAGCCAGAAAGAAAGAGAGAAAGAAAAGAACGATGAACAGAACAGCAGAAAACGAGCTGACAAATTATGAAAAAATCTGTAAAGCCACCAATGGGGGGGCAATATATGCGTCTGACTTGCACAACGTCATTGCCGCCGCAAGACAGGAGGCGATCAGAACCGCACAGAGGACGCAACAGGCATGTTCTTATATGGACATTGCATACAATACGGCATGGATCAGCCTTGAATATGGCATCTCAATTGGCTACCGGCTAGGCGTGAGACACCAGAAGAAGGCGAAGAAGGCCGCAAGAAAGCTGCACAGGGGAAAAGGAAATGGAAAAGATCAAGAACGCTGAAGGCATCGAACTTCAGCCAACAGAAAAGGCATGGCAGCTATTTGCTGCTGATATTATCAAGCATAACAGAGCTGCCATTGATGAGGAACTGGCCGCCATGGGCTATACATCCGCGGAGTTTGAAAGCATGAGTGCTGCGGACTATGAGCGGGTGGCTAATAAGCTGGCCCAGCGGTTATATATTCGTTTCTTTACGAACTGATCCGGCGAAAAAAGGGGGTAACGGTTTGTGACACCCCCTTTACAGCGGATTGAATCCATCAAAGCAGAGCAGAGAAAGAAATCAACTCTAAAGCAGAACACCGATACGCAGAATTCTGCGGAACGGGAGGAACAAGGGAAAACCCTGCGCCGAATTCAGCGGAGGGCCGTCCTTGCTAGTCTGGCGAAGGTTCAAAAAGAGTGCAGAAGCCTTTGTCAGAATTATGACTAAGGTCTTTGCCTTTATTGGCAGGGAAAATACTAGCTGCAGCGTGTGCCCGTGATGTTCCTGCTGAAATGGAGATGGCAAGCATGCGGATGTGCCGAAATCAGCACCACCGGAGGAAGCACAAATGACTATTACAACCTGATTTATCTATGTCATGACTGCCACATGAAATTACATCATCAGTTATATGACGGGCTGGCTAAGTGAAATTCCTTTTCCAGCCAATAAACATTATTGGAATTAGAAAAAACCAAAGAGAAAAGAGAATCACGACATGAAAACAATAGCCATAGCCATCAATAAAGGCGGCACTGGCAAGAGCACGACTGCCGCAGCATTAGCTCAGGCAGCAGCAGTGAGATCAAAGAGAGTGCTTGCGATTGATCTAGACCCGCAGGCCAATCTCAGCTTTGCCCTGGATGCCTCAACCAGAGGATCCAACGGCAGCAGCTATGATCTGCTGACCGGTAAGGATCCGGCAGAGGTAACGCAAATGACGAGCATAGACATTGATGTGATACCCGCAAGCCGGAATCTGGCAGCAGTAACATCCTCCAAGGGATCAGCACACCGCCTGCAGAGGGCATTACAGACCGTTTCCGGCCAGTATGATCTATGTATCATCGACACACCGCCGCTGCAGGGCGAGCTGCAATACAACGCTTTACAGGCCGCTGACAGCCTGGTTATTCCCCTGCAGGCAGACATATACGGACTGCAGAGCCTTTACCAGATCATCGACACCGCCAGGCATTTCCCATCACTGGAAATAGCTGGCATCGTATTCACCATGTATGATGGCAGATCCGCCATTGTTAAGCAGATGGACGCTGCCATATCTGCAGAGGCCGCCAGGATGGGCCTGCCGGTTCTGGCACGGATCCATAAGAGCGTTGTGGTACAAGAGGCTGCTGCTTTGCAGAAGAATCTGTTTCAGTATGCGCCACGGAATAAAGCCGCTGCTGACTATCTGGAACTGAGCAAGAAATTATTTTGATGAAAGGACACTAAACGGCCATGAAAGACTTTAAGAACATCAATACCGAACCTGTTTACAATACGCTTGATGAAGCTACTGCTGCCCCTGATGGCAGCCAGGATGCTGCGACCAGAAAGGAACGCCGGACTTATACAGAGGATGAAGCGGATATGCTGAAAAAGCTGAACCTGACAAGCGGCCGCAAGGGAGTGCATCTGCAGCGCATCAATATGGCATTTTTGCCGGAAAATTATGAATACATCAAAGTCATGGCTAAAGGCACTGGCCGCAGTATGACACAGGTTGTTAATGATATAATTGCTGCTAACATTGGCAGAAACAAGGAACTCTATTCTCAGATCCAGAAGGAACAGAGGAGCATGAAGTTTTGAGGAGTAACAGATGAACGACGAACACAAGACACACAATGCACATGAACTTTCACAGATGGACAATGCAGACCAGGTGAACGCCAGGGAAAATAAAAACGGTGCTGCGGCCACGACTACCGCAACACCTGACGACGAACACCTAGATAATATCATGTTTTCGGAAAATGTGGACAAAGACAGCGCATCTTACAGGCTGTATCACATGAGCCTGCAGGAATGGGAGGGCATGTCCACGGATCAGAAGAAGCTGCTGCTGGAATCACTGACAGACCAGGAAAAAACAGATATCAGGAAATTCAGCAAGTTTGAAGTAACAGACCTGGCATCCATGCCGCTGGAAAAAGCAAAGGCAGCATACTTCACCTCAGTATCACAGGGATCATTTACCAGGCTTACCAACAAAATGGCGGATCCGAATGGAGTGGCTAAGATTGCTGCAGACACCATCAGCAGAAGTTTTGTAGCACTGGCAGACTTTGAACCATTGAGAGAAGCAGCAGAGCCGACAGGTGAGGAGTTGAAAATGCTGCGGGAGCAACTTGCGGCATTATCAAAGCAGTTTCAG
Source organism: Grylomicrobium aquisgranense (assembly GCF_033971865.1). Taxonomy (NCBI): domain Bacteria; kingdom Bacillati; phylum Bacillota; class Erysipelotrichia; order Erysipelotrichales; family Erysipelotrichaceae; genus Grylomicrobium; species Grylomicrobium aquisgranense. Next base: position 3,680 of record NZ_JALBUR010000046.1, read on the forward strand.
AAAGTGCTTAAAGAGCTGACAGCACCGGAAACCATCCGCAGGATGGCAGCAGAGCAAGCCTTTGAAGCAGAGGCAAGAGAGCTGCAGCCGTACATCGAAAAGGAACTGAAAAAGCCAGAATACAATGGCCGCGACTTCTTGTCCATCATGGGCGACTATGCCCCACTTGAGCCAGCAGAAGCTGCGGAGGATCCATCTACCGAACTAGGCAGAGTGATTGCTGCTGCCAGGAAAATGGCAGCCAGAGATGAAGATCTAAAGAGATCCACTGCCCTGGCTGCTTTACTGGAAAAGGGGAGCAATCTTCCCGTACTTCACGGCATGGCCACGGATCAGTTTTCCTATTTATCAGACAAGGACATGCTGCCAATGACCACCGCAGACATGATGCACGAGGTAACACGCTATCAGCGGAAAGATGGTAAATGGATTTTTCGCATTGGAAATAGCAGAAATGCCAGGCAGCAGGCTGTTAATGCCGATAAGATCCTAAAGGTATCTCAGGCACTATACACCGCTCAGAGCGGCAAGGAACGCGGCCAGAATAAGGCCATAGAGATCCCGCTGGACTGGTACATGCAGCAGGTTTATCCTTCAACGGTTAAACAAGACAATGCTGACAAAGCCAAAGAAAAGAACCGTCTGAAAAATGCTAGGAAGTTTGCCAGGGCATCAATCAATGACGATCTGGAAACACTGTTTAATTCATCAGTGTCATGGACGGAATGCAGAAACGGCAGCAAGACAAAAGACTATCATGACTACCGGATCATTGATGGCAAAGGTATTGAGAATGGACTGATCAAGGTACACATTACAGATGCGCTTGCTCAGTATTTCAATAGCTGCCCGCTTACCTATTTTCCCATTGCCCTGCTTTCCATATCATCCAGGAATCCAAACGCCTATAGAATCGGCAACCTGTTTGCGCAGCATGCCTACATGGTAACGAATATCGTCTATCAGACTGCCGATCATTTGAAGGTAGAAACCGTATTGCAAAATACCGATCTGCCAAGCTATGAGGAGCTAAAGACTGCCGGAAAAGAAGATATCAGCCGGAAATGGGAAGAAAGGATCAAGGATCCGCTGGAGGAATCCCTGGAGATATTGCGCCGCCAAGAGGTGATTGACGACTGGTATTACTGCAAGGTCAAGGGAGAACCCTTAACGGATGAAGAAGCCACCTTCACGAGCTATGAACAATACCGTGACGCGCAGATCTGTTATGTCATGCACAACCCTGTTGACAATGCCGAAGCAGTCATGAAAAAGAAAGAACAGATCAGCACTGCCAGGAAGAAAAAGCGGAGAAAGGAAGCAGCCAAAGCTAAGAAGAAAGAAGAAAATGCAGGCCAGAAATGACCTGTTTTTTTCTGGTAAAAAAGGGTAGTGGCACTGTCCGGCTAAAATGCAGTATTCATGCGGGTTTTTGGCTTACTGTACAAAAAAAAGGGGGGTAGTCACACTGTCCGCCAGGGGTAGTGGCACTGTCCGCCAGGGGTAGTGGCACTGTCCGGAAGGCAAAAAAAAAGTGGCTTAAATAAAGGGTTTTTGAGGGGTCAAAAAATCTAGTATTCCTAGTATTCCTAGTATAGGGGCGTTTTTTCCTTACAGGAAAACGCCCTTGCTATCATGTTTCCATCACAAAGAAGAGAGGCATAACGATGAACAGAGAACAAGCCAAGGAAACAGTCAAGCAGTACCTGGAGGATTATTTGCAGCAAAAGGGAATCAATACCCGCAAACCCTTCACTTGCCTAAATCCAGAGCACGACGACAGACACCCATCAATGAGCCTAGACCGCAAGCACAACAGAGTGCATTGTTTCTCATGCGGAGCAAGCTATGACATTTTTGATCTGATTGCACTTGATGAACATTGCAGCCAGGCCGAAGCATTCACAAAGGCATACCAGATGTATGGCATTACGATTGACGAGAGCAAGAATGCTGCGCCGATCAGACCAGCCAAGCCGCAACCAGAACAGCATGGGCCAGACCTCACCGGAGAGATCAAGGCAGCAGAAAGCAATCTGGATCAGATATCCGGTTATCTGGCAGAAAGAGGCATCAGCATGGAGATTGCCAGGCAGTACCATCTAGGTTACTTTCCAGCATTCTATACGCAGAATACAGAGGACAATGGCCAGCAATCTGCAGCAGTATGGCGCGTCCTGGTAATACCCACATCATCAGAGAGCTACATTTGCAGAAACATTGACAGCGAAGCCACACATAAAAACAGATATCGAAAAAAGGGAGCTGACCACTTATTCCATGCTGAAATAGCATTCTATCCATCTCAGAAACCGATCTGGATAGTTGAGGGCCAACTGGACGCCCTGTCCATCTTACAGGCCGGAGGGCAGGCAATAGCACTAGGCAGCACAGCCAACGGAACAATGTTTATAAACTACCTGGAGTTAGCTGGAAACAATGATGATCTAAGAAACAGCGCAAAGAAAAACAGCTATGTGATTGCCCTGGATAATGACCCTGTAGGCAAGAGTGCAGGGAAAGAGCTGGAGAAGATGCTGCTGCAGGCAGGCTATACATGCTGCCATTACAATCCATACGGCATCTGTAAAGATGCTAATGAAGCATTGATCACCAATGCCGAAGGACTGCGCCAGGAAATCCAGCAAGATTTTGAAACGATCCAGACAGAGGGCAGGCGAAAAGAGTACATGCTCAATAGTGCTGCTGCGCATCTGCCGGAATTTTTGGGAGGCATTGCGGCATCAGTCAATACGCCTGCCATCAGCACTGGCTTTTACAATCTTGATACCATCCTTGATGGTGGACTGTATGAAGGACTGTATACAATCGGAGCAATATCTTCTCTAGGAAAAACAACCTTGTGCCTGCAGCTAGGGGATCAGCTTGCACAAGCTGGCCATGATGTATTGATTTTTTCCCTGGAGATGGCGCGCAGCGAACTGATGGCAAAGAGCATCAGCCGCTTGACCTTCATGCAGACCCTAAAGGATAAGACGGACAGCAGCAATGCCAAGACCGCCAGAGGCATCACCGACGGCGCAAGATATGGCAAATACAATATGTACGAGAAAAAGCTGATCCAGCAGGCATACCAGCAGTACAAGAGCTATGCAGATCATATCTTCATCATTGAGGGCATGGGCGACATTGGAGTAAAGCAGATCCGCAGCCAGGTTGAGAAGCATGTGCAAGCTACCGGAAACAAGCCTGTTGTGATAGTGGACTATCTGCAGATCCTAGCACCGGACAATGTGAAAGCCACGGATAAACAGAACACTGACAAGGCAGTGCTGGAGTTAAAGCGGATCAGCCGCGACTTCAAGACACCTGTTATTTGCATATCATCTTTCAATCGTGACAGCTATAAATCAAGCAGCAGCAACAAGGGAGCTGTTACTATGACAGACTTCAAAGAGAGTGGAGCCATTGAATACTCCAGCGATATCTTGATAGGCTTGCAATTCAGATCAGGCGGAGATGGCAGCTATAACGAGAAAGAGGAGAAGCGGAAAAATCCTAGAGAGATCAAGCTCGTCATTCTGAAAAACAGAAATGGCGAAGCATTCACGGAATGCAGTTTCAACTATTACAAACTGTTTAACTATTACGAGGAGGCATGACTTTCACAGGCAGCACACTAGCTGCCTTTTTTGTTTGTGCTACACGGATGGCCACAAGCGCAGAGAGATCTACCATCAAAGCAGGTTAAGGAGAAATGTAGCACATTTCCAGCGTGTACAACCGGAACTATGTCCGGTTTAATTCCAGGAAAAACCAATAGCCATGCGGATGGCACACACTGGCCACATTGTGCTACAGATCAGACACATGTGTGTATACAGTGTGCTGCTTTGTGTTTACAGGATTGTGCTGTGCGCTGGAACGTATCGAAGGAATCAGAGAGGGAAGCTCAGGAAAGAGGTCATCAAATTTAGAAGTGCAAAATGCACTTCCAAAGCAATTTGTGCTACGGCATACCCCACCCATGAAGCGGATGCTGCTGCGCGGATCTGATACCGGTTGGGCACTGAAATTTATGTGAGAGCCAGTTTCTAAGCCGGTGATGGCCCCCTTTATCCGATCACAGCCAATGGATGGGGCGACCGATGACCAGGGGTAACATTTTCCGCTCTCTACATTTGTAGACCACCTACCCAAAATGAGAACGCGCTACAATGCCATTTTTAAGTGAATACAGACATATCTGCCAAAGATGGCATTAAATATCAAGAGACTGCAAGACATGGCCAGAAATGGCTGAAATGAGGCCAGAGGGGTGATTGCGTCGCAATCCACGACGGAAATGTTTTGCTCAAATATGAGCGAAAGCCAGGAAGATCTACCCCGCCACCCTGATGGCAGACACCCCGCAGCATAATAACCAACGGCGGACGGACAAGACATTTCTGCCTGCCCTCACATGTAAGGGAGTGGCCTGAGTTTTCAGAACCGCACCGTGCGGTTCTGATGCCTGCCTTCACATGTAAGGGAGTGGCAGAACGCGACTCCCATGCCAGGGTGTGAAAGACTTTGCGCCCAGGGCCGCCCTGATCCAGGGCATCCATGTCCATCCTGTTCTGGCAGAACATGTTATGTACTGACAGGACATGTTGACCTAACGGACATTTTTGACCGAAAGCCTGTAAACGATCAAAGGAAGTGCAAAGGAAAATCATGGTGTTTGAACTCCGGACGAACTCCGGAAAATTGGCAACCGAAGCGCGGACGAAGCAGGGAGGAGACGGCGGTGACAGAAAATCAGATTGTCACCGTGACAATCTGATTACTGAATCAGATCTTGCAGATGCAGATCCTTCACGCAAAGGGCAATCATGCTGCGCAGCTCAATAACGAAACGTTACAGAGTAATACCAGATCATGATGGCAGAGGCATCGACAGATCCAGACCCCCACCCAAAAGGGAAACAGGAAACCAAAAGGGCCTAGCGGGCGTTGAGGGGTATAGACAAAACGTCTAAATCGCGCGTGAAGCATTTTCCAGCAGATCCAGGGCAACCCGCTCAGAAAAGAGCATGTTGATTGCCTACCCCCGCATGAATCGGCCAGGGATTGCAGATCTATGACCACCCTTGATGGCATCTATAAGGCATCATCGGCAGCTGGTTTGCCTTGCTAATCATTCATGGCAGGCGTGAAGTGGAGCCAGAACGCCACCAGAGGCCAATAGGAGCCACTACAGGCCGATCTATGCCAGTCATGAAGAACTAAGCCAGAATTGTATGAAGTGCCTGGAAATGGCTGAAATGAGCTTATATGGCGTTACTCATGTAAAGTCGTGAATTGCTACCTTTGAGGATGCTGCCAGACAATCAGTAACTCCCTGATGGCATCAGCATATCAATGTACTGCAGAAACACTATGCACGCATGTATTCTATTATGTTTATTTATCCTCATAATTCTATTGTGTATATGGTATAATATACAGAGAGAGAATACGACGAACACGAAACCATCTAGAAATAATCTGTTTGTTGTAAATCTCATGTGCAAACTAGCCATAAACACCTGTTAGAGAGGAGGCACGACATGGCAGAAATGACAGCAGAAGCAAAGGCAGCAAGACGAGAATCACAGCGCAAATGGTATGCTGCCCACATTGAGGAAAGAAGATCCTACCGGCGGCAGTGGTACGCAGCCAACAAAGAGAAACGCCAGGAATACATGGCACGTTACTGGCAGAAAAAAGCGGATCAGATGGCAGCGGCATCATCGGAACCCGCTGGAAAGGATCCGGCAGCATGATTGCAGAGCTGCTTTATCCAGAGGGCGGCACACTCGTCACAGGCAGGGAACTTGCCAGGATGCTGCGCATTGATATCCGCACTGTTACACAAGAGATCCAGAGGGAGCGCATTGGTGGAGCACCGATAGCCGCATCACAGGATCCGCATAGACCTGGCTATTATCTGGCCACAACACGGAAAGCCAGGGCAAATTATGTATGCCAACTGCGCAGCAGATCCAACGAACTGCAGAAGGTTATAGCAGCTATTGAGAGCATAGACGACGAGGAGCAAGAGAATGGAAGACACGACACGGCAAGCAGATCCAGCGGGAATTGATGCAGAGATAACCGGCAGCATCAGGGAGGCAGAATGATAGAAGCATTCCAGCCAGAGCCAGGCAGATGCTACCTGGTAGACAGCATCACCTTCTCTAATGGCTTCTCTTTTGATAAGAGCATTGTGTCATTCACTGATGACTTTTTGATCCGATACACCAACCAGATGAAGATCATGGACTGGTATGCGCTGCGAACCGTGAACCGGATCAGAGGCGTGAAGCCAATCAAGAAATACAACTTATAACCAGAAAAGGCGGGCAAAACCGCTTTTTTTGATGTTTTTGCAGCCGTCATGAGGCAATATAAGCCGATTTTTTCATGTTTAACAGGTGATTGTCTTTGCCGATTCAAACCAGAGCCTTGCCGATCATGATGCAACATGGATATGTTGCACAAGAGATTTATTAAACGTTAAATGTTGTATAAATGTTATGTGTTGTTATTGTTCTCTATGGTGTATAATGTACTGGAAGGATGGCAAACATCATGAACACGACGAACAACATTACAGAAAGAACCGAATCATTACCTACCAGCAGCACACCCCTGACAGCAGACATGTGCAGCCGCTTTGTGTCGTACATCGACAGAGGGGAGCGGACAACTGCCACATATCTGAACAATCTGCGCCAGTTTGCAGCCTGGTTGTCCTTTAAGGGCATCACGCAGCCGACGCGCCAGGATGTGATTGCATGGCGTGACTGGCTTGCCTCAGAGCATGATGGCATTGAGTACGACGCAGCAGACGGATGGCATTACAGAGCGGATGCTCATGGCAGCCGCATCACAGTTAGCTGCAAGCCTGCCACCATTGCCAGTTATCTGCAGACAGTGAAAGCATTCTTTTCCTGGGCGAATGCAGAGGGCATCTATCCCAACATTGCAGAGCGGATCCATGGGCCGAAGGTATCAGTCATGCACAAGAAAGACGCGCTCAAGCCTGCCGACGTTTACAAGATTGAAAGAAGCATCAAGGCATCCGCAATGCGTAAACAGATCCATGCTGCCGATAGTAAGAAGGACACCGCAGGGCGCATCCAGAGGGCATCAGAACAGGGCAAACGCCTGCAGGCCATGTATGAGCTGGCAGTAAACTGCGGCCTCAGGGATTGCGAATTGTCGCGCCTCAACTGCGGGGACATTGAGGTTGTCAACGGCCAGGCCTGGCTTTACATCCAGGGCAAGGGCCACACCGAAGCAGACCAGCGCAAGGCACTGGCAAGCGAAGTATATGCTGCCATTAAGGATTACCAGGACAGCAGATCCGACACCCTGACGGCCACAACGCCGCTGTTTGTGTCTACAGGCAACCGCAGCCAGGGCCGACGGATTGCACCGGAAACCGTCGGCAAGATGTTGAAAAAAGCCATGCAGCAGGCTGGCTATGATTCAGCAAGACTCACCGCTCACAGCCTCAGACATACCGCAGGCACTAATGTCATGGAGCTGACAGGCAACATCTATGAAACGCAGCAGTACATGAGGCACAGCAATCCAGCTACCACAGAAATCTATGTGCATGTTGCACATGAAAAACAGGATGCTGTTATTGCAGACAAACTATATGACCTTTATCACGGTATTGATAAATCAGATGATCAGAGCAAGCTGGAAAGCCTGATAGCAGCCATGGATCCAGCGCAGATCAGACAGCTAACCAACATAGCAGCAGCAATGTCTACACGTTGAAAATAGGAGGACGACGACATGACAGAGAGAATTGAAAGACTGGCCAATGAATACCAGGCCAAAGGTATGGCAGCCAAGAGAGGATCAGTAAGCGGAGCACTCAAAGCGGAAGAACTGGCAGAGATGATGCTCTATGCCAGGAATCACAGCGCAGCGGAGGCCATCCTGATGGCGTTTAA
>NZ_JALBUR010000047.1:0-11369 GCF_033971865.1 Grylomicrobium aquisgranense
TAGCTACTGCTTTCGCTCTGGGTTATTCACCCTCGGCTGGTAGTTCACTTCGCTTGGCGACAAATACCCGCGGCCTGCCTCTATTGCAGGCTAGATGTGTGCCATGCCCGACACACTATGAAAAAGATCCATGCTGGCACAAGGATCTTTCTCCAATCATGATTCATTTCAGGGAGGAAAAGAAATCACTTTTGCAGATACTTTCTCATCTGACAAGCATATAGTACAAGCATGCTGTGCACAAACGATGAAACAAATGTGAAAGGTTGATGAAAAAGTGTATGATATCTTGAAAAGGAGATGCTTTATGCTCAAAAAAATTGTTTCTCTGCGTTTTCCGCTGCCGGAAGATGTTGCCAAAGCCAAGGCAGCCGGCGATTTTAACAAAGCAGAACGCCTGATTTTGCTGTATCTGCAGGATTCCTATACACCCCAATGCATGAAAGACCGTCTGGAGACAGAACGGGAAGTTCTTTCCCGCCTGCCATCAGCCTACCCATATGATGAAGAACAGGCACTGGCCCTTGTGCAGAAAGAAATTCCATCCTTCACGATGGCACAGCTGCATCACTATGAAGACTGCAAGGCAGCCGACTGGATCTATATCAACGGCAAAGTGCATCTGCAATCCCGTTTCTTTGCGTCCATGCAGAAAGTATGGCCAGAGATTGCCGAAGCAGTGGGAAGCCCTCTGCAAAAACACAATAAACTGCTGGAAGACAATGCCGATGAAATGGCAGAAAAAGGCTGGGCAGGCCGCCACATTCATCTGCGGACAGAAATCAGAATCAAGGATGAAGCCTTCCATCCCGGCAAAGTACTTGTCCACCTTCCCATTCCAGCAGAATGCATAAATATGCATAATATCCGCATTCTGGATCACAGCGGGCATGCGTTCATTGATGATCCAAAGAGCCCCAGCCGCACCATCTCCTTCCAGGAAGATCTGAAAGAGAATCATCCGTTCTTCGTGGAATATGAATACGATTCGATCGTGAATTATCATGAAGATCAGCACATCAGCACAGAGACTGCAGATTTTGATATCCAAGAAGAACAGCCGCAGATTGTCTTTTCTCCATTGATCAAAGCGTTATGCAGAGAACTTTCCGGCAATGAAACAGATCCGTACCGCAAGGCATGGAACTTCTACCGCTATTGCACGGAGAACATTACATATGCCTACATGCGGGAATACATGACACTGGGTTTGATCAATGAATACTCTGCCACCCAGCGGATTGGTGACTGCGGTGTCAAGGCACTGCTGTTTATCACGCTTTGCCGCTGTGCAGGCATTCCTGCCCACTGGCAGTCCGGTCTCTATGTCACCCCTGACAGTGCCGGCAACCATGACTGGGCCATGTTCTACATCAAGCCATACGGGTGGCTGTTTGCGGATCCTTCCTTTGGCGGCTCTGCCTTCCGGGTAGGAAATCTGAAACGGCAGAAGTTCTACTTTGGTAATCTAGATCCTTTCCGCATGGCTGCCAACAACGCCTTCCAGAAAGAATTCAACCCAGCTAAGAAATGGTGGCGCAGCGACCCCTATGACAATCAGTCTGGTGAGATTGAGTATGAAGACAGAGGCCTGCACGGTAATGAACTGGAATCCACCAAGACAGTCATTGCCATGGAAAAGCTCACCCGCAAATAAAAACAGCGGAAGAAGATCCAATGTCAGTAAGTTAACGGATAGCATTGACTGTTAACCCAAGAACACTCGTTTCAAAATGCGGCGAGTGTTTTTTATTCTGCAATATCCTGACAGAAGTCTTTGCAGTGCTTGTATGGAGATCTCAAAAAGATGCATAGATACGAGCTTTCATTGAAGTGAACCCCCTTCTATTTATAGGTGCAATGCTAAGTGTATATGAGGTGAGAAACAAAAAAGGAGGCTGCAACCTTTAAGCTTTCCAGCTTCAGGTTTCCCAGTAGCCTCTTTTCTATGCTACATGTATGGTTTCAATCAACAGCAGCCATGCCAGGCCATAGTATGTCACAACACCAACCAGGTCGGTCACCGTTGTGATCAGCGGTCCGGACGCAACGGCCGGGTCAACACCGATCTGCTTGAAGAACAGCGGGATTACTGTACCAACCGCACTGGAGATCAGCATTGCCACCATCAGAGAAATACCGATACAGCCGGAGATGGCAAAGCCATGAGCCGGTGTATAGTGCTTGAAGAGAATGATAAAGATACCGACGCCAACAAAGGCCAGAGCACCAAGGATCATGCCATTGACAAGGCCGCAGCGCATTTCCTTCAGGACAAGATGCAGCTTATCTTTGCCGGTCAGCTTTTCATCCATCAATACACGGATGGTTACAGCCAGAGACTGGGTGCCGACGTTACCGGACATATCCAGAATCATGGATTGGAAGCTCATGATCATTGGCAGAGTAGCTACAACGGTCTCAAACAGACCAACAACACTTGATACAAACAGACCAAGCACCAGCAGTAATACCAGCCATGGCAGACGTTTATGCACAGATTCCTTCAGCGGTTCCCGCAGATCTTCCTCAGCGGTCAAACCAGCGAGCTTGGCATAATCATCACCCATCTCATCATCGACAACTTCAACCACATCCTGGGAAGTAATCACACCAAGAATTCTGTTTTCATCTGACAGTACCGGAATGGATTCCTCGGAATAATCCTTCAGTTTTTCCAGACAGTCTTCAATCCTTTCATCCGCATACACATACGGATACTCTGTCACAACAATATCTTCCAGCTTCTCATCCTGGCGGGCCAGAATCAATTCCTTCAGATCAATCTCACCATAGTAGATACCCTTTTCATCTACGACATACAGCTGTGAGATGTTGTCATGATCCTCCGCCTGCCTGACCAGAGAACTCATTGCTTCCTTGATGGAAAGTGAGGAAGACAATGTTACAAAGTTGGTTGTCATACGGGATGCAATGGTATCTTCATCATACGATGCCAGCCGCTGGATATTGTTGCGGTGCACCTCATCCATCAATTCCAGCCAGACAACCTTGGAACGTGAATCTGTATTCTTCAGTAAATCCACGGCTGTATCCGGCTCCATGTGAGCCAGAATATCCGAAGCCTTGCGCGGATTCATCTCTTCAAGATACTTATCCGCATCATCCGAATACTCCATCACATCTGACAGACTGTCAACGTCCATCAGCCGATACAGAATAGCCCTTTCATTGGGCTGCAGAATATCCAGCGCATCGGCAATATCATTGGCGTGATAGTCATCCAGTCTCTCGTTGATCACCTTTGGAGAAAGACCGCTGCGGACCAGCTGAGCAATCGACTGCACAGCTGTCATTTCATTATCTTTTTCTTTTACAGCTCCTGCCATGATTCTTTTTCCTCCTGTATTCATGTACTGCATGCATACAGAAAACCGGCACAGCGCTTCAGACACGTATTGTCATGTGATCAGAAATTCGGGTGGTCTGAGGAGCGTGTGCTTATTTTCTGCCTTCTTCGTTCGTGACCGGCACCACTATCCATGCAAAACCACCCCTTTCACTTCTCAGATACATTTTATTCTGACCGCGGTCGGATTTCACCCCTGAATTGACTCCTGGCGATAAAAAATTGTGTGTATAATGGCAGGCAGGAGAAAGAAAATGAATACATTTGATGAAAAAGTAAAAGAACGGCTGATCCGCTATGCAAAAGTCAATACACAATCGGCAAACCATACCGGCACAGTCCCCAGTACGCCATGCCAGTTTGACCTGGCAAAGATGCTGTATCAGGAACTGCAGGACATTGGTGTCAAGGATACGTACTATGACAAAGAGCACTGTGTCGTCTATGCGTGGCTGCAGGCAAATACAGAGGAAGGCATGCCAGTCGGCTTTGTGGCACACATGGACACTGCCCCGGATGCCTCTGGTGAAAATGTAAAGCCATGGGTGTTTGAGGATTATGATGGTTCAGACATTGTCCTGAATAAAGAAAAGAATATCGTCATGAAGGTATCTGACTATCCCAATCTGAAAAACTACATTCATCAGGATCTTGTTCTGACAGATGGCACCACCCTGCTGGGCGGTGATGACAAAGCATCCATTGCAGCGATCATGACCATGATTGAATACCTCGTCAATCATCCGGAAAGAAAGCATAATCTGCTTGCCTTTGCCTTTACGCCGGATGAAGAAGTCGGCGGTCTGGCCAGAGATCTGGATTTAAACAGATTTCAGGCAAAGATTGCCTATACACTGGATGGCGACTATTGCGGTTATTATGAAGATGAAACATTCAATGCCTCCGAAGCAATTGTCACCTTTACTGGCTTATCTGTTCATACCGGCACTGCCAAAGGCATCATGAAGAATGCCGTGGATATGGGTGCAGAGTTCATGGGCATGCTGCCGAAGTTTGAAAAGCCCCAGTACACCGAAGGCAGAGAAGGCTTCTACCATGTGATTTCCTTTGACGGAACCTGTGAACATGCTGTACTGACCATGATTGTACGTGACCATGACAGCGAAATCTTCAATCAGCGAAATGACTATCTGAAAAAGATCACGGAAGAAATCAACAGAAGATATGGCAATAATGCCGCATCCATTAAGATTTCCATCCAGTACCGCAATCTTGGCGAAGCCATTAAGAAAGTTCCGTTCATGATTCCAAACCTGGTCAAAGCCATTGAAATGGCTGGCATCACCCCGCATAAGGTGGCCTTCCGCGGCGGCACGGACGGCTCTGCACTGTCATGGCGCGGTCTGCCATGTCCTAACCTTTCCGCTGGATATGAAAATGCCCATGGACGTTTTGAGTATGTACCGGTACAGTCCATGTCAAAGAATGTTGAGATTCTGCTCAATCTGGCCGATCTCTACAGCAAGCAGAAATAAGCCTGTATTCATCCTGCTGCAATTCATGAGCGTTTTAAAAGGCCATAGCTGTCATCAGCCATGGCCTCTTTTTTGGTATTACTCCAAATGGATATTAATCAATCCTCAGTCAATTCTGAAAAGCTCAGATCACCGATAAGCTGTCTAATACAGCAGCTCCCTTAATTATTATCAACAAGCATGATTGACAGAATCATACCTGTTTCAATGTTGCCGGGGATCAGTGTTTTGTTATCATAGGTGATTTTAAAAGGATCATGCGCATTGCCAACAGCAAAGAAGTTCTGTTCCTTTCCCACTTTCAGATGCCGGCTGTTTTGAAGCAGCAGCTGTACCCTTATCCTGGGCAGATCTATTGGACCAAAGGAAGCAGCTTTCTCATCATCCACAAATACAGAAACGGTTTTTTCCGAATCCGGTTCCACATGAAGCATCACATCACGCTGATCAACATCAACCATAACTGTTTTCGTCTTTTCCCACTCATTCTCAAGATAAGAATACTGTGTCAGTTGAATTTTCCCTGGCAAAAAGCGTGACAGATGCACATGATACGTCATATTTTCAGAAACAGGCACATCCGCTGCCGGCTTAACAAACCTGATCCAGCTGTCAAAGAAGAATTGCTTTACCGCGAAAACACAGGCAAGAACAAGCAGCGAAATAACCGCAATGCGAATCCATCGTTTTTTCATGTCAGAGTATATTTCCTTTCATCAGTGCATCATTTGACTGTTGCTGAATAATCGATACTGCCTCTGTCAAAATAGTATCATGCACTTATCATTTCAAAGCAGACACTTTGTACACCTGCCGGAAATTTGAATTTTCACTTTGAGAAATTCTATTGACTACATTTAATAAGAAACAATCGACATATCATGTTTTGCAGTCAACAGACTGCTATTTCATGATAGCTGCGCTGTCAGGAATATTTCGTACAGCCTTTTTTTGAACGCCAGGACTGCTGCACCATTTTTCATAACAACAAAAGGTGTTCCGGAAAATCATCCAGAACACCTTCATTTGTATGTCTTACTGCCTCAGGGGCAGATCCTTTCGTCCCTTGTGTGGACGTATGGCACTTTGCAAATACCATTATTCAATGGCAATGTACTTCTTTTCAGGGATCTCTTTCTTGTCTTCCTTGGCAGGCAGCTCAATGGTCAGTACACCATTGTTGTAGTTTGCCTTCACATCGGAATCCTTCACCTGATTGCCTACATAGAAACTGCGGCTGTAGGAACCGTATCTTCTCTCACGGCGCAGCACCTTGCCCTTCTTGTCCTTCTCGTCCTTGTTCTCATGGCGGGAAGCGTGAATGCTCAATGTGCCATTCTCAAGTGTTACCTTGACATCATTCTTTGCAAAGCCCGGCAGATCTGTCTTCATGATATACTTGCCGTCTTTCTCAACCACGTCTGTCTTCAGCACAGGCTCCTGATTGAACATCGGAACATCAAACCCATTGTCAAAGACATCATCAAACAGATCAAAATCATCTCTCACATCCGGCATGAACCTCATTGCAATCATCTCCTTTACTGATCAAACTTCAGTTTGCTGATTACTGGATATCAATATACTTCTTCTCTTCGGCTTCTTTCTTCTCAGCGGAAGGAACCGTCACAGTCAGAATACCGTTGTTATAGGACGCATGTACGTCGCTCTCCTTCACATGATCACCGACATAGAACGTTCTGCTCACGGCACCATAGCTGCGCTCGGAATGAACGACTTCACCCTTGGCATCTTTCTCTTCTTTGCTCTCATTGCGCTGTGCACGGATCGTCAGCTCACCATTGTACAGAGAAATTCTGATATCATCCTTGTGATATCCCGGCAGCTCAACCTCTAAGCTGTAGCTGCCATCCTTCTTATGGACATCTGTTCTCATCAGACCTGTGGAATTCAGGCCAAACTCATTGAACATATCTTCAAACAAACTTCTTTCAGGTGCGTATCTCATGTTATTACCTCCCTGAGGCTCTCACCTCTTACACCCATAATAGTAATCACTTGTTTAGCACTGTCAATAGTAAAGTGCTAATTTTTATTATTATTTATGCTAGTATTTCAAATCTCTATTTCATGTTACGTATTTTTATTTCTAGCATTTAAATGTTCTAACTGCTAAATCGTATCTTTTCCATTCTGTTGCCCGCTTTGCTATAATGAAGCCCATAGAAAAGAGGCAAGATATGTTGTATCAGACTGAAAGCATGAAGCAGGATGATTTCAAGCCTGCCCGCTTCACTTCCGAAGGTTCCATTGAACTCAATGGCAAGAAGATTCCTTACAAGACTGTATCTGAAGACAATGTCTTCTATGATTCTGAAGGAAAAGCCGTCGCATCTATTTTCTCGTATTCCTATTTTCGTTCTGATGTCAAAGATGCCAGCACCAGACCGGTGATCTTTGGCTACAATGGCGGCCCTGGCAGCTCTTCCATGTATGTCCATACTGGTTTCCTGGGTGTACGCAGAGTCAGCTATGGTGAGCCTGACCGTCCTTCCGCATTCGGTCCCTGGAAAGTCATCGACAATCCGGACTGCCTGCTGGACATTGCCGATCTCGTTCTGATTGATCCGGTTGGCACCGGTTATGGTGTATTGCTGAACCAGGATAAAAAGAAAGACTTCTTTGGCATTGAGCAGGATGCCGAAGCACTGCTGAACTTCATTGAGCTCTGGTGCCGGAAGTACAACCGCGGTCTTTCGCCGAAGTATCTGGTTGGGGAAAGCTATGGCTGCACAAGAACCGCAACCGCCGTTGGTATTGCGGCAAGTGAAGGCAAAGAGCGTGCCTATGGCATCGCCTTTGACGGCGTTGTCATGATCGGCAATACCATCACATGCGGGCAGTACTTCGGCCAGGGTATGCCGGTAGAATCCAGTATCATCGGCTTCCCTACCTATGCCGCTGTCAACTGGTATCACCATCATCCAACAGACCAGTCTGTTGAAGAGTTTGTCAAAGAAGCCAAAGCCTTCGCGGATCATGATTACCTGCTGGCACTCTACAAAGGTGAATCCCTGGATGACAAAGAAAAAGAGCAGATCATTGAAAAGGTCTGCTATTACACCGGTGTATCCAGAGAATATCTGGAAGCACGTGATCTGCGTATCGGCGATGATGATTTCCGCTCGGAAGTATGCCGCAAAGACGGCAAGGCCGTATCCCGCTATGACGGCCGTGTGACAAGACCATTGCTGCTGCCACAGCTGGAAGAGCGCAATAAAGGCGAAGAAGATGATGCCACAGCAGACCGCTATGATGCTTACTTCTATGCTGCCTTGACCGGCGATGTTCTGCCAAGACTCAATGTCAAGCTCGACCGTACCTATGTACAGCTTGCCAACTATTGGAAAAACTGGGACAAGGAAACACCAATGGGCACAACCGGTGAACAGCTGCGCAGAGCCATGGACCGCAGACCAGGCATGCGTGCCTTCTTTGCCAATGGCTGGTTTGATCTGTGCACGGAGTTTGGCTTTGTCTTCCATACCCTTGACCATGACCATCTGCCCAAGGACAAAACGTTCTGGAAGGGCTATGGATCAGGCCATATGATTTACCTTGGTGAGGATAATGTCCATGCACTGGCAAGTGATGTCAGAGCCTTCATCGAGGGTAAGGATCCTTCCAATCACTAAGCTTTACGGGCGGCATCTGCCGCCTTTTTTGTTTGTTTTGGAAAACGGAATGCAAAGAAGTACAGCAGCAGCCCCACAACAGCACTTGCTGTAAACAGAACGCCAACTGGTAAGAGTACGGTTTCTCCATAGGAATTGACATACGTCTGTGTACTGACCGCATTGATCAGGCCGCTGCCAATCATCGGTCCGATGATCATCGGCACAAGTACATAGGCAAGCAGGCGGATTCCCTGAAACATGCCGACATGATCGACCGGCGTCTCATCACGAATGGCGCTGGAGAATAAGATCAGAATGGATACATAGCCTGTCATCATGATGATGCCGGCAATGATAAATGGAATCACAGATGTCAGAAAACCTGCCGCAAACAAACCGATGCAGTAAAGAGATACACTGATGAAAGCAAGTGTGCGTTTGCCATAGCGGTCCACCAGTCTGCCAACTGCCAGAGAGCAGATGCTGGCAAAGAGGATGATCACTGCCATGACAAGACCGCTCAAAGCATTCCCAAAGCCAAGTGTCTTTTCCAGATAAATCAGAAGATACGGCATGAATACCTGTACAGAAATATTGAAGATACAGATACCAAGCAGGCAGAGATAGAATTTTGCATTTTCACGGATGACGGATGGACGGAAACCATAGACAATGCTTTCCCAGAAATTCATCTTCTCTTTGCTTTGTACAGGTTTTGTATCTGGCACAAAGAGCAGTCCTGCCAATCCTGCCACACTGACACTGGCACCAATCACGATAAAGAATGCCGGCCAGCCAAGCAGAGAAGAAAGAATACTGCCCGTGCCAGCCACAATTAACATCGCCAATAATGGAAATACATTCAGCACGCCTTCAATGGTGCCGCGGTTGGTTTCATCACTTGTCTCTGTCACCCAGGCATTAAAGGAGGCATCATTGGCAAGCGATCCGCAGAAGGACATGATGCCGTCCATGACAATCACAATCGTGACTGTCATTGCCAGCACTTTTGCCGTGGACATTCCCGGGAAAAGTATTGCCGTATGTTCTCTGGAAATCAATGCAAACAATGCTGTCATGATGCCCCAGACAACATACCCGATACAAAGGAAATACCGCCGGTGTCCCATGCGGTCAGAAATGATGCCGCCAACCAGCGTGGCAATGGTAGATACTGCAGCACTGCAGGCAACCATAGCTGCAATGTCACCAGCACTGCCGCCGATCCTGTTAAACAGAAACAGATTGAATTCCATGTTTTCTACAGCCCAGGCAAGCTGGCCGATCAGGCCAAACACAATGATGGTGAGCCACTGCTGCCATGATAATTTTGTTTTCATACACTCTATCCTCTGTCCTCAGTATAGTCTTTTTTCCGCAAAAAAAGCAGAAACTCAAAGCACTGGAAGAAGTCATCCTTCCCTGTTCTGAATAATCTGCCTTTCAATAACACTGACTTTCTGAAGATGTCATGAAGACATACTTACTTGATATTCTTTAACCATCTGATAATTCTCTTGAAATTCATAATCAGTGCAATAACAGCGATGATAAAAATGATCGTTACGATAATTGTACCTTTCATTAGAACTACCTCATTCAACTCCAGTAGGTTACTAAATTACGGCCTTCAATTCTTGCTTGAACTCCACCGGTCCAACTTGGACCGCCTACCCACGGTATCGCCATACTAAAATTCATAAAATAAGTTGCTTTGGTGGAAGAGTCAAGAGATAGCGAGCCAGAAACACTCGTTATCACAACAAAGTGCCATGGATCATATGCAGCTGTAATTCTGTAATTTCTAATATCAATCGTAAACCCAGCATTCGCTGCAGCAGTAACAACATTTATTTTATATGTTCCATTAGTCACATTTGCTCTCGTATGCCAAGGACTCCATCCAAAAAAGATCAGATGATCAATGTCTGATTTTTCATCCGAAAAATCAGCAACCTTTTCAACAGTAATAATTCCCACTTCACCATTTGAAAGAACTACCTCATGGCTTTGCTTTTCTCCTAACTGTAAAGTAGGAATTTCAAATTTATCACCTTGCAAACCTTCATTATCGAATACAGGACTATTGCTTTCATCAGATGCGGCATTAACCTTTAAAGCAGTTAGTGGAAGAACTAAAGTAAGGACCATTAGCGAGGAAAAGATTTTTTTAATTGTACTTGACATAGTCAGCCTCCTTTTCGTACATAAGCGTTTTCATATTGTCTAAGAAGTACAGTGAACGCTGTTAATTCTGCACTTCTCATATCACGAACTCTCACTATATTATTGTCAAAATTGACTATATTTGACGTGCAACAGATGCATCACTCACTTTTCTTGATAACAGGGAGAATTGTGACTTTACCAAAGATTTTGCTTTAACCTAGCGTGCATATTTCGCCTTATATTGCAAGCAATGTGCAATTTTCAGTAATTAATATGTAATATTTTTCGGTGGCTTGATATTGCTTCACAAGATTTCAAGAAGAACACTAATAAATCTCTCGACTCAGCAGCGAACACGATAACCTTATTGTTCACTGTTTTCAGCAAACAATTTTTCTTCACATTCCTGTCCTACAGTTATCATATTGGTATGACGTAAAAAAACAAGCATATATTTTTATTACACAATTCGTTATAATAATAGTTATGTTTTAAAACTATATTATTTAGCTGAATGCAGCCATTATTTCTACCTCAAAGGGCATATTAATCTTAACTTCCAGAAATATTGAATACACCGATATGGCGAAGCCGGGTTTCCGGTGAAACCAAGGCCAGTTTTCTGGAGTCAGATTCGGAGTGATTCCGGACCTCCAAGGCCACCTGAAATTGACGAATAACCTTCTTTCTATAATG
>NZ_JALBUR010000048.1:0-11303 GCF_033971865.1 Grylomicrobium aquisgranense
AAGCAGCGGGTAAAAATCGCAAAGCTGAGTGCGAAAGCCAAGCATCAGCGCAGCGATGCCTTACACAAGCTGTCACGACAGTTAGTGGATACCTACGACATGATCGGAATAGAGGATCTGAATATGAGGGCAATGTCACAGTCTTTGCACTTCGGAAAGTCTGTCGGTGACAAGGGATGGGGCATGTTTACCAGCATGCTTGCTTATAAAGCACAGAGGGCTGGAAAGCGCGTCATCAAAGTGGGAAAGTTCTTTCCCAGCAGCCAGATGTGCCATGAATGCGGGAGATTGCACAAACTCACCAAAGATTTGTCTGTACGTGAGTGGACATGCCCTGACTGCGGACATCATCATGACCGTGATGAAAACGCAGCGCTGAATATCAGAGATGAGGCAGTGCGGATCTACTGCACCTGCTGAAATAAAGCAACAACAACCGCTGGGACGGCGGGGATAGCCTGAAACCACTGTATGGAGAATGCAAGACCATACAGAATACCTACAGCAGAATGCATCGCGCCTCATGGGAAACTATGAGATACGTACACATTCCTGACAGTCTGGAAACACAGGAAAAAAGAAAAGTGGCCTGTGCCACTTTGAAGCTCGATTACTTGTAGCCGAGTAGTTCACTGACAGGCCAGAGAGCCGCAGATTAGGCATTACGTCCACGGGTCCGATGACCAAGACAACGTAGTACTGTTAGCGTACATGGCGTGTACAACGGTACTCAGGCTAGTCAACCAAGGCTTTTACAAGCCTGCAGTTCTAGCGGCGGGTTGTTAACCTCTCAGTCAGAACAATTGATTTCCAAATTTCTGAAAAAGCCGTCTGTGCCAATATCAACATATAATCCGACGGTGCCTTTTGCATCTGCGCCATGTTTCAATCCATTCACTTCCAGCACTTTGATGCCATCAACAAAGAATGTTCCTTGATCATCAGCAATCTCTGCTCTGATATGGCTCCATTTTCCCAGAGCAATTGTATCCACCCGGCCTTCATATGCCGTGATTTCAAACTCGCGGAAATAAGAAAATGTATAGCCAGGATAAGAGAAATACTGGCAGCCATGTTTCTTTCTGATGGGATCCGTACAGTCCCTTCCGTTTGTCGGCCGGATATAGAAAGACTCAAACTCACTGTTGTTTTCATTGGCACGGAACACAATTCCAATAAAGCCTCTTGCATATTCCGGTGCATCTGGCAGCAGTTTTCCGCAGACATCCACATCAATAGTACCATTATGAAACACAAGGTTATTCACTCTCAGATAGGTATTTTCATCAGGCAGCTGCTTATCGGCTTTACAGAGCTCAGCTATTCCATCTGGAAAATATGAAGCTCTTGTATGCACTGCCGTAAATTGGTTTTCTTCGATTCTGTATTTCATCAGCCAATATTCTCCTATTCTCCTGTTTTGCTCTATACAGCTTTACAGCAGCGCTTCAGGGTGTTCCAACAGCTTACCGCCGGCCTGGCAAGCCGGGCAGACACAGTATCTGCCGCCGGCTGCCTTTGCTTTTTCTGCCTGTTCCAGCAGCGCCCCGGCTCTATCTGCACCAAAGATCTTTATCCCTTGTTCAGACCTGGCAAGCGCGATCAAATCTTCAATAGATGTAACATCTTCCTCAAGTTCCTTCAGCAGTTCCTTTGCTGCAGCTTTCTGTTGAGCTGTACCGATTGCCCTGAGATATGCCTCACCCGCAGCCTTTGCCTCCTTGCAGCAGGATGGTGCTGCCACCAATTTTCTGACTTCATCAATAGCTTCTTCTCTGGTCATCATCAAGCCTCCTCATCTGTCAGAGAATATAGCATTAAAAAGCTCTCTGGAAAATATCCTGAGAGCCTGTCATATAGTATCTTCTGAAACTAGCTTTTGTCTGTTCTTTGCAACAGGTCTGTATCACAGCATCTTTGTCCGCATCTGTTGCTGGCAGGCAGTCTGCAGCCAATTACTGGTCCTCTTTTCTTCTGCGATAGCTGTGTTTCTTGTCTTTGTACATGTTGAAATCAGCTTTTGTCAGCAATGCATCAAAGCTGGTTGCCTTACCGCGAATGCTTGCATATCCGATTGCCATGCTGATGCCGTTATTGGCTGCACTGTCGCGGATATGCTGAATCAGCAAGTGGATGTCACTTTCCTCGAGATTCTCCGTCAGAACAATGAATTCATCTCCACCAGTCCGGAAAACTGCTCTCTCGCCAGCACATTCTCTTAGAATCCTGGCATCTTCCATAATCAGCATATCTCCGGCATGGTGACCCTGACTGTCGTTTGTGTTCTTCAGACCATTCAGATCGGTTGAAATGACTCCAAGTACACCGTCGCCCTGCCATTTTCTGATCCGGTATTCCAACGCCCTGCGGTTTCCGGTACCGGTCAGCTCATCAATCATGCTCTGTCTTTTCAGCTCACGCATGCTGTTCTTGTTGCGGACCATTACTGCAATAAAATCCGTCAGCGTTGAATATACGACCTTTGCTTTCTGAAGACTGTCTTCTGATGGATTGATCACCAGTGTAAAGCCCTCAGTCTCATTCTGAAGCAGAAGCCGTCCGGAAACAAAGCTGTGCACATTGCTGATTCGCAGTGAAAAATCCGGATGTTCCTGCTGGAAAGCCTTCATATCACGAACCATGACAAGACGCTCAGCAGCAAACCTTGCATACAGCGCCCTAAGCTCAGTGAGCGGAATGCTCTGCAGCTCCTCCTTCAGCGGAACTATGCCTGGTGCTGTCCATTCATAGGTAGCACTGACCGTATTGTCACCACCCTCTTCAAAAATCAGAAATCTTTCCGGCTTCATATTTTGAGAAATACTGGAAATCGTCTTCTCAATCCCCTGTTGTGGATCAGCTTCAATCAATCCGCTTGTAATGGCTTCATTTGCATGCATTTCCTGATAGAACAGGTCGCGGTCTTCTGTCAGTGTATCCAGATATTCATTCAGATTGAAGGCAAATGTAGCCTTCAGCACACGCTTTTCCCATGAAATCAGAAATGAGCGTGAAATCAGCCTTTCCCCTGTTTTGCGTACCATGTGGGATGAAGCATACGCACAATCCATCCGAAGCATCAGATTCGGACAATTCTTGCATGGCGCATCATAGCCTTCCAGCACTTTATAGCAGTAACAACCATCAAGACTGCTGTCCAGATCTACACTGACATCCTTTCGCGCTGCATGATTCATATACACAATCTCATAGGTTTTCGGATCACTGATGACAACGCGTTCCGGAAGACTGTCAAGAATCTCTCTTCTGATCGAAAGACGGTCCTCAGTGTAAGGCTTTTCTCCAAACAGTTCCTTTTCAGCACTGTTCTGTCTGCGGATCAGCAGCTGCAGCATTTCATCAAGACTCATCACCTCCGAACCATATGCAGCTGCATGTGTCAGTTCAGGATTTGTCTGAATGCCGAACCGTTTCCACAATGGCGGCAGAATGCCGGAAACTGCTGCAATCTTTTTCCCGATATTTCCGGCACTGTCCCTTCTGCAGAAGCACAGGAAGCAGCATAGTCCGATCCGCGAGATCGCCCATCCCGGTGCAAATGATTTTCTGAGTGCATCCGAAATACCATTCAGAATCGCCCGTGCATTCTCTTCGCTGTCTCGCTGTACCTGTGAAAAGGCAGGAACATCAATCAGAAGACCGACGTAATCATCTTTTCTGAGACGATAATGGTCCGCATAGAGAAGCCCTGCTTCAATGGCGCCACGAAAGCTCAGCAGCCCCGTATCATGGTCAGCGAATCCCAGACGGGATTCCTCATTCCTGATCTTTTTCCGGTCTCCTTCTACCATTGTCAGGCTTCCGGAAATCTCCTTTTCCTGATACCAGGGAACCCGCACAACGTCTGCTTCCCGAACTCTGCCTCCGATCAGAGCAAGTTCCTTGGACGAATACCCGGTATACGGTATCTTTTCCCTGTCCGGATTCAATCCGTCTGCGTCAAGGCAGAACCCAATCTCCTGCTCTGTTTTTCCTGCAAATGCAGATGCATCCTGAATACCTTCCGCTTCCTTCAGAGCTTTGCTGATGCCAAGAATCTTTCCATTCCTGTCCTTCCAGAAAAACATATAGGGAGAATCTTCGCAGAGCGCCCGAAAAAGGCTGCTCTGCGCCAGAGTCTGCTGCTGGGCAGGGGTAGTTTTTGCAGATCCGAAAGACTGCAGGAACAACGGCAGAAGCTGATCCCGTTCATCCATTTTCTCCCAGATATCCTCACGCTCACAGAGCAGAATATTCTTCGCCGCACTCTTATAATTCACCAGCGCCTCAAACACAGTCCACCGGTATGTACCATTCTCATTGCGAATACGCACAAGCTCCCTGCGCACGGTGCCATCACGGTTTATCATCTTTCTTTCCGCACTGCAAGCAGACATAAATGCAACAAACCTTTCCCGGTCATCCGGATCAACAAGGTTGTCAGAAAAGCATCTGATAAATTCACGGATTGTGCAAGGATCCTCCTGCTGACTCAGTTCCGGGTGATTGGAGCGAAGAATCTTTACTTCATTCCTGCCACGATCTATCTGATAAAATCCTTCATAAAACTGAAAGATATCCCGCAGTGTACTGTCCAGTGCTTTTGCCTGCTGAATTGCTTTATTATTGCTGATGTTATAAAGATGCGCCTCACCGACCCAGTAAGATTCATCTCCGGCAATCCAGCGGACATTGACACTCATATACTGTCCATTATCCGCATATGTGAGTGTTTCCTGCGTCTTTGAGTGAAAAGCCTTCAGCAAAAGCTGCTGAAACCTCCCACGGAACGGATAGCTCTCATCCCCAAGATTTGCATTTGCTTCAGCCATTCCCTGTGTTCCAGTGCTCCTCAGTTCCCGCTTATAGGCATCATTTTCATTAAGCAGTGAAATTGTGGTTCCATCAAAGCTGAAAAGGGCTGTAGGAGAATCCGAAACTACGTTGACGCTTTCTGCAGCATTCATCAGCTGTGCTTCATTTGGCATCTCAAAACGGAATTGCCTTGCATGGATGAACGAAATGGCATTTTCATAGTTCATTGGTTTTCCGTAGTAATATCCCTGGATTCGTCCGCAGCCAATCTTTTTCAGAAAGGAAACCTGCTCCTGTGTTTCTACTCCTTCTGCCAGCGTCTGCACACGCAGCATTCTTGCCATCGTCACAACCGAAGTGATAATCTGCCGGCTGCGGTCATCAAAGTTTCTGAAAAAGCCCATATCAATCTTAATGACATCAAAGTGGTAGTTATGAAGAGAATTCAGCGAAGAATACTCACTGCCAAAGTCATCCATCCACACCTGATACCCACCCTGCTGGAATTGATGAACCGTTTTCGCCATGCTGACAGGAGACTGAAACATTACCCGCTCGGTAATTTCAAGGAAAAGGATAGTTCGCGGAATTCCATATTTCTTAACTAGTTTCTCAATAGTATCGATCGGATTTGACACCTCAAAATCATATGCTGAAAGATTCATGGAAACAGGAACCAGAGGCAGACCATTGTCCATCCGGTCACGTAACAGCCGGCATACCTGTTCCAGAACATACTGGTCAAGACGATTGATCAACTGGGCATTTTCAAGTACGGGGATAAAGACATCCGGAAATATCATGCCCCGCTGCGGATCTTCCCAGCGTGCCAATGCTTCAAAGCCACAGATCTTTCCTGTCAGTGTACGGATCACCGGCTGATAATATACCTTGATATAATGCTTATCCAGCGCTTCACTGAAATGGCGCAGAACATAATTCTTATTGGCGATGGCATCCCCCATCGAAGCACGATACACAGCAATGCTCTTGTTGCCGTCCGTCTTGATGCTGTCACAGGCAGTTTTTGCCGCATCAAAAGCATTCTTCATAATATCCAGCGTATCCTCTTCAGAAGGCTGATAGATTCCTGCTTTCAGCTGAATTCCATCATCATTGATATAACTGTTGACCTCTCTGCACACATGTTCCAGCTTCGTTTCAAGATCTTCTGATGGCAGAAGAGCAACGAAATGATCCCCCGTCAGATGTCCCAACAGTGATCCTGGAAAACAGCCGGAAATGGTTTCCGCAATTTTTCTCAGGCACTGATCCCCCTTCTGCATGCCATACAGACGGTTGTATTCCTTAAAGCAGGTCACATCGAAGCTGACCGGGCAGAAAAACTGAATCGTATGATTTTCCAGATGGTTCTGTATCTGCCGCATCACTTTCTGAAAGAAATCATGCATACCAGGCACACCTGTCTTATCATCTGCATCCAGATCGCCTGTGATCTGTTCTGATGAAAACAGAAGAAGCACATACGTCTTTCCAAAAGCGGTTTCCTTCAGCGTGCAAGTTCCCTGTATTTTGCGGAAATGACCCTTCTGTGTCCGATAATGAAATGATATATGGATATGATCAGGATTCTTTTCTGCAAGCTGCGAAAGAGGCTTATAATCCTCTTCTTCCATCAGATTCTGATAACAGGAAGAGCAATACTGCAGGAGTTCTTCAGGATCTGTACATTCATACAGAGAGGCAGCTTTTGTATTCGCAAAAACAATACGTTCTGTACCGTCAGCCAGGACAAAGAGGACACCTCCATCAATCAAATCATAATATGCCCGGTAATGATCCAGCTCTTTCACATTTTCGTTCATACAGATCGTCTCCTTTGGCTATTGCTGCAATCTGCGCAATCCGACGTACATCATATAAACGTATATTGTTTTGTCAAGGACGGGAGTTCTCACTGCCTGGCCACGCGCAAAGACACAGAAAGAATAACGCATTCCTGACAATCAGAATGAACAAGAAACCCGCTGTACTGCAGATATCCCTGCCTGACAAGCTTTATATTCATTTATTCTGTATAATACACTGTTTTTCATCAGAGCATGCACAGTTCTCCAGATACTCTGCATTTCATACAGTATCTTTGTTCTGATCACAGAGAAGATGGAGTTCACTCCATGATGGCATCCGGCTGCGCAGTGCATCAAAACATGGCATTCTGAAAGCAGAATTCTGTTTGCGCATCTCCTGAAAGCATTCATCCAGATACTGCATTTCGCCCACAGCATTGCGGCAATGATCCGTCACAGCCAGTTCTCCCAGCTTTGTTCTGGCAGCAATCCACATGCATAAGGTCAGCATCGCTCCCCGTATGCCTTCCAGGTTCTTCTCATCCCCTTCCGGCCGGATCTGCATACCGATGGACTTCAGAAAGCCATAGGCTTCTTTGCCCGCCTGCAGGTAATCTCTGATATCAGCCATACTGCTATGGCGCAGATCGCAGTGAAAGGAATAGGCAAGATATGCAATCGGAAGCACAAAAGCAGCGTGACAGGCATACCAGCTCTCCATATCATCCATGAAGACAAGCTTCATGTCCGAATCCTGAAACAGCAACAGGAAAAGGTTCTCCCGGGAACCTTTTTACAAGGCAAAATGGCGATGCCGTCGGAGTATCCGCGAAGACGGTGTATGACGCAGAAAGAGAATGATATTTGGGTGTCCATGCATCAAGATCATTCTGCAGACTCAGGATACCGCACCAATCGCCATCATAGAATGCACAGCTGGAACGGGCTGGTGGACTACGCCATGGTCTACACAGAGGACAACATCCGCTTCACCTTTAAGAACGGACAGGAAGTCAAAGCCTGACACCCGGACATAAAGCAAGCTCCCGATCATCGGTTTTACGCCGGTGTCCGGGAGCTATTTTCACTGTACCTGTTTATTTACAAAGTCTATCATTCTTTCAAACGCATCCCTTGACACCTCATCCGTGCGTTCTGCTGCAACAAAACAATGTTGCATCTCCAGCCCACGCTCTGCAAGTGGATCTACCAGCTTATGGGCCACATTCATCTCGGCTAAAGCTGAATTCATTGCACGCATATCCATATAGTATTCGCTGCCCAGAAGAAATGCAGCAGGATAATTGGAATCAATCCAAGCTATATTGTTATACTTTTTAACTTCCTCACGGTTGAGGAAGATAGAGCCTTTTACATAGTTGCCTACAAGCACTTTGGTACCTAAAGAAAACTTATCATAAGCGAGAGGCGCATCATCGATCACCACTGCCTTGATCTGTTCCGGCTTCAGCACTGATGAAATGCCAAGCGTCTCAGCATAATCCTGATTAGTTATAATACTTCCCAACTGACTTGTCATGATCGCTCCCGCGGAAGAACCCATGATCACCACCCGATCCATATCCAGATGATATTCGTCAGCATGATCTGTCAAAAACTGAAATGCCTCATTGGCCTGAACCAGCGGAGCCGGAAAATGGTACTCCGGAACAAGCACGTAATCAATATTGACAAGGTTAAAGCCCTCTGCGCAGATATCATCAAGTAATGCAGTCGCATCACTTTCAGCAAGGGGATCTCCGACACTCTTGCTGCCGCCGAAGAATCCGCCGCCATGAAAGTAGATAAGAGTCGGCCGTGATGTCTCCCTGTTTTCATCCGGGTAGGTAATATCAAGAAAGCTGTTTGGATAGTCTTCAGAATACTTAACCTCTGTAATGATGTACTGACCATTATCCTTTAAACCTTCCATCGGCTCGCCAAGGGGATCATAAGAGTTGATAGTGTTTACCGTGCTGGCCGACAGCTTTTGGATCGCACCTACGATGATCTGCGTGTGCGTCATAAGGATCAACGCAGCTATCGCCGGAATAGCCAGTAAGACCGCAAGAGCGATCAATATAGTGTGTTTCTTTTTTCCTGTTTTCTGCTCACTTGTTCTTTTCCACATCCTGCCAGTTATTGTTATGAAGGATCTCCGCATCTTCGCCGATGAAGACTGAAGCGGCCTCTTCGTTTCCGCAGAGCTGCCACAGCATCCATGCTGTCATGTAGCCATCACTGCGGGCAAGCATCTCTTCGTGTTCCGCGCCTGTTGCTCTTGCTCGTACCTTTAGCACATCATTGCTGATCGTTTCATAATTCTCGATCAGGGAGGCAAGCGGCGCAACTCCGGCGTATTCCTTCGTGATATCAGCAACGCCCTTATCATCTGTTGCTCCGGTTCCTGCCACCATGAAATAGGGGATCTTGATTTTGGAAACGTCATAATTCCATCCCATATTTCCGGCAAGGAACGGATAGGCTGCGCTCCCGGTAAATATCGTTTTATACGCCGTGCCGTTATCGTACATTGTTACTGCTGCCAAGGCTCCGGCTCCACCCTGTGAGAAGCCCACAATTCCGATGTTCTCTGCATCCAGCTTATCGCTTAATTTATGATTCTGCGGCAGATTCAAAATATAGTCGAGCATGATGGACGTTGTTTCGCCGGTTCCGGCCTGCGGGTCTTCATTTCCAACGACAACGAACCCCCACGACGCAAGACGCTTAAACCACGGTTCATATTTGAATGCAGGTGTCCCGCTGGCATTCACGACTACGATTACGGGATACTTTTTGTCGCTAATCTCCAGTTCTGATGGATACCAAAAGCGTACTTTTTTGATCGTCGCATTCTCTGATGGATCATCGAAAGAAGAAACTTCATATTCACCGGGCTGTGAATACTTCTGCTCAAGACGTGCGGAAGAAGAGAACTCGGTATAATAATCTTCTTTGACAGAAGACTTCTTCGCCTCTATCTGCCCTTTGATTACAAGTGCAGCCACTGCAGCAGCGATAACTAAAATGATCACTCCGACAATTTTCATGACCTTTTTCATGATGACCTCCCTTGGCAAGTCGTTGAAACAAGTGTATCATAAAGCCAACGATGATACAGTTGTTTCAGCAAAATGATACACCGGAGGGAGGTCTGTTTCATCGAATGAACATGAACAACGAGCAGAAAAACACCTATGTAAAAAAGCAGATCACCACTGCGCTTCTTGCGCTTCTAAAAGAAAAGCCCCTTTCAGATATCTCCGTCAGTGAACTTACTAACAAGGCCAAAATAGGTCGTGTTTCCTTCTACCGGAATTATCAGAACAAAGAGGATATTCTGAAAGATGAGTCAGATCGGCTCATCAAGGAATGGGGAAAGCTTTATGAATCAAGTCCGGAATCAGCACCGGAGACCTTGTTCCCATCATTGTTTGATTTCTACCGGGATCACAGGGATTTTTACACCACTCTCTACAATGCTGGTATGTCATCCATTATGATGGAAACGATCATAGGCACTATTCAGATCACGCCTGAAATGCAGAATCTTGAAGCATACATGAAATCCTTCTGGGCTTACGGTATATATGGCTGGATGCTCGAATGGATCAAGCGCGGCATGCAGGAAAGTGGAAAAGAACTATCCGCCCTCTTCTTGCTTGCTCGCCAAAATTAATGGAACCCAAACAGCAGATTAAGTAAAATCTGATGATCGGGCGTTTTCTTCCACAATCCCTCATTTCTGAACTTGGTCAGCATCTCCAGCATATGAATGCCGCTCTTCTCAGGATCATTTTCATAAGCAGCGCAGATTAGCTTCAGACCGTCTGGTGTGACAGTGAAATGACATCCAGGGACTTCTGTCTCAAGCTCAGATTCGATAAATCTGTTTTGTCCTCAAGTTCCATTTGGCTTTCAAGAGCAGACAATTTTTCATATAAAGCCATCAGTAATAATGACAAAGTTGAAAACCTTTGCTGCCCATCAATCACTTCAAGAACCGTACCATTTAAGGAACCACTGTTTACACAAATATATGAGCCAAGGAAATAGCCGTAGATAGCAATATTGATTGGGGTTAAAGGTCGGAGACGCAAGTCGTTAATACGACTGGGCAGTTACAAGGGGGCTGTAACAGCTTATTCAACTGTTACAGCCCCTGTTTTTCTGTCCCCAATATCCTGCAGGTCATTATCGTTGCACCTGCAGGTTTTTCTTTTTCAGCGTCGCGAAACTGTCACCCGATTGATTACTCTATCGGCGAATGCGCTGCCTGAACATCAATGGGCATTATAACTACACGAAAAAGCGGCCCATTTGCCAGAATTGTCTGTTAAATGTAGCATATCTCAGTTTAATACTGGCAATACGTGCATCTCACATCGTTTAATAATTTATACCTGAGGCCAAACGTCATCTATTCATCATAACTGCCACAGTTCATACCCCTGCCGTCTGGCAGAGTCGTAGACCGGCTGCATATTCTTCTGCAGAATAGAAGTAAATTCTTCTCTTGTGTTTCCGGGTCTGTACAGTTCCTGACCTGCACAATCCGGAAAAACGGAACGGCTGTTCCGCTTCATCGGTGCGCCGTTCCGCTTTAGCGGAACGCCAGTTAAAGAGACGGGTTCCGCATATTCTTGCCATTAAATTGTAGTCTGAATGCTCTGT